>DATJZY010000042.1 GCA_035577985.1 Candidatus Eisenbacteria bacterium | reverse complement strand
CACCGGGCACTACATGCACCCGGTGGAGTACGTGCTCACGGGCACGCTGGCGCTCGTGGGGCCGCTCCTCGTCGGCGCGCACGTCGTCGTGCTGTGGATCTGGTTCGCCTTCCGGCAGTGGGAAGCGGCCGAGGGGCACTGCGGCTACGACTTCCCGTGGACGCCCACCCACTTCTTCGTCGGCAACGACGGCGCGCGCCATCACGACTATCACCACGCGCGCGTGCGCGGGAACTATGCCGGCTTCTTCCCGATCTGGGACCGGGCCTTGGGGACGTTCGCGAAGGGCTACGCGGAGGTGTTGGCCGGCCCACGATAGGAGGCCGACCCAAGACTTCGTCTTGGGTCGGGGGCGAGAATGATGCGCTCGTGGTACGGGCGACCCGCATGCCGCGGCTCGCTCGCGCAGAGCGACCCGACCCCCCATGGGCAAGACTGTGCGCCTGTGGTTCACGGTTCGCATGGCCGACGAGACGGTCGCGACGCGCCTCCGGCGCCGCGCGGTGACCATTCCGGCCTACGCCACGGCGCTCGTCCTTCTCGTCGGGCTCGCACCGATCCTTGCTCCGGTCCTCTTCCTGGTCGATGTCGCGCGTGGCAGCCGCCTCGCCGCGACGCGGCTCGTGCTGTTCGGCATCGCCTTTTTCGCGGCCGAGCTGCTGGGTCTGCTCGCGAGCGCGCTCGGGAGCGTCGTGTTCGTCCGTGCGCACGCACGCCGGCTCGCGTGGCACTACGCGCTCCAGACGGCGTGGGCGCGAGTGCTCTTCGGTGCGGCCCGGCTGCTGTTCCGCTTCGACGTCGCGATCGACGGCGACGAGGCCGTGCCGCCGGGCCCGGTCCTCGTCCTGGCCCGCCACGTGAGCCTCGCCGACACGCTGCTCCCGGCCGTCTTCCTCGCCCACCGCCACGGACTTCGCCTGCGCTACGTGCTGAAGCGCGAGCTGCTGTGGGATCCGTGCCTCGACGTCGTCGGGCACCGGCTGCCGAACGCGTTCGTGGCGCGCGGGTCGGAGGACAGCGCGCGCGAGATCGCTCGCGTGCGTGATCTGGCGCGCGGCATCGGGCTCGGGGAGGGCGTGCTCATCTATCCCGAGGGCACGCGGTTCACGCCCGCCAAGCATGGGCGCGCGCTCGCACGGGTCGCGGAGCACGATCCCGTTCGCCACCGGCGTGTGCGTACGCTGGCCCACGTGCTCCCGGCGCAGCTCGGCGGCACGCTCGGGCTCTTCGACGCGTGCCCCGGCGCCGACGTCCTCTTCCTCGCTCACACCGGGTTCGAGGGCGTGACGACGCTGCGCAGGGTGCTGGACGGGGCCCTGGTCGGGCGCACGATCCGGATTGCGTTCTGGCGCGTGCGCGCCGGCGACGTGCCACGCGCGAACGCGGAGCGGATCGGCTGGCTCGACGGCGAGTGGAAGCGGATGGACGCCTGGGTGGGCGCTCACTCGACCGTGTACGGATCCTCGAGGCACGAGAGGTCGGTGTCGGGATCGAGGTCGGTCTCGGCGAGGAGCTCGTAGGCCCGCGGCACCGCGCGCGCGACCGCCCGCTCGGCGGCGCAGGCGCTGCGCGAGAGCACGCACGCGACCAGATCGTCGACGCTCGGCTGGCCGGAGCCGGCGAACGGGCACGCCGACGCGTCGCGCGAGAAGCCGAGGCCGGCCTGCTGGTCGAGGAGCGCGGGTAGCCCGCCGGGCACCTGGCCGCAGAGCGCGCCCAGAGGCGGCGCGAGCCGCGCGATCCACGCGCGCTGCTTGTTCACGACCGCGAAGCAGCGGTTGGTCGCGCGCACGAGACACGCGTCGGCGCCGGGACCGTCCGCCGCGGGGCCGAGCAGGCAGGCGACGACGCCGCCGACGCAGCGCAGGACGCCGCGATGGCGGGCATCGAAGACGCGACGGGTCGTGCGCGACGTGGCGGCCTGGCAGTCGGCCAGGCCGATCGGGCCCGACACGGCCTCGCGCCGCGCGCCGAGCGGACCCAGGCGCAGCGTGCAGGCGTCGTTGCAGAGCAGAGTGCCGGGCGGCTCGCACGTCTCGCCGGCGTCGAGATCGATCGCCCCGTCGCCGCAGCTGGGGTCGCGGCACGTCGTTCGACAGTGATCCGGCAGCACGTCCGAGTTCGCCGGGCCGTCGTCGCAGTCCTCGCCATCGTCGACGACGCCGTCGCCGCAGCGGGCGGCGGGCGCTTCGAGGGTGCAGTCCGACGCGCATCCGTCGCCGCTGTGGTGGTTGCCGTCGTCGCACTCCTCGTCCGGCTCGACGACGGCGTTGCCGCACGCGTCCGGCTCCCACGCGCACGCGGCACTGCAGCCGTCGCCGTCGTCGGTGCCGCCGTCGTCGCAGTCCTCTCCCTGGTCGACGACACCGTCGCCGCAATACGGGCGCGAGCAGTCGGTGCGGCACGCGTCGGCGACGTCGTCGGAATTCGCCGATCCGTCGTCGCATTCCTCGCCGTCGTCCAGGCGGCCGTTGCCGCACAGGGTGGCGGCGAGACACGCGCCCGAGCCGTCGATCGGGACGCCGAGGCGCGCCAGGAGATCGGCGGCGCGCGGCACGGCGTCGAGCAGAGCCTGGTCGGCCGTGCAGGCGAGGGCGTCGCCCTGGCACTGCGCCGCCGCACCGAGATCGCCGAGCGCGACGATGTCGGCGGGACAGAAGACGCTCACGAGATCGAGGCCGACCGCGTCGGGATCGAGGACCGTCGCCGCGGGGAGACCCGCGCCGCCGGGCATCGCCTGCGTGCAGCGCAGCGCCGCCACGTCGACGCGGGACTGCAGCCGTCCGAGCGCGCCCAGCCGATGCTTGCACCGCACGGCGACGTCCGTGAGGCACGGATCGCCCGACGCGGGGGCGCTTCCGAGGAGAGCGCCGCAGCGGAGCGCCTCGTCGATGCAGCGCGAGTAGAGGGCGCGACGGTGCAGGACGAACTGCTGCGCGACGCGCGCGATCGAGCGCTGGCAGCGCACGACGCGGGCCGACTCCGGGAGGGCGGCGCGGACGGTGGGAGCGAGGAACGCTGCCGCACCGAGCACCACGAGTCGCGTCCATCGCCCCGGCACGGGCGGTGTGGCCCCGCAGGAACCATGCCAGGCGCGCCCGTGACGGCGACGGCAGATGACGGCGCAAGGGCGTCACGACGCCGCCGGTCCGCGGCCCGGCCGTCGTCGCGATGACGGTGGGAGCACGGCGGATCGCGGATGCTATGGACGTCACTCGACGTCGAGCGCGAGCACGGTCGCCAGCGGATCGAGCATCGCCTCCGGCACGCGGATCGTGACCTCGCCACTCGGGTCGGGGTTGAACAGCTCGTCGATGATCGCGCAGCGGGTGGTGAAGTCGAGCGCGGTCCCTGTCCGCAGCTCGGTCGCGGCGCGAACCCGGCGAATCGGAAGACCGCGCACGGTGACGGTGTCGTAGGGGCGCGACAGGAGGTGCAGGTAGATGCGCGTCCCGCGTCGTGTCGACGGGCCGTAGAACTGCCACGGCGCGAGCCCGGCGCCCGTGTCGAGGATCGCCTCGCCGTAGTCCTGCATCCAGCGCCCGATCGCCTGCAGGCGCTCGTCCTGCTCGGGCGCGAGGCTGCCGTCGCCGCGCGGCCCGACGTTGAGGAGGAGGTTGCCGCCCTTGCCCGCGATCTCGCACAGGGTGTGCACGAGCGCGCGCGACGACTTGTACTCGGTGTCGTCGGGATTCCACGCCCAGCTCTCGTTCATGGTGAGGCAGGTCTCCCAGGTGCGCCCGGGCGGATCGGCCGGGACGAGCTGCTCGGGCGTGTCGTAGTCGCCACAGCCCGGCAGGCGATCGTTGATGACGATGCCCGGCTGCAGCTCGCGGATCGTCGCCACCAGCTCGTGGGCCCGCCACGCGTCGGCGCTCCGCTCCCAGCCGCCGTCGAACCACAGCAGGTCGACGCGCCCGTACTGCGTCAGGAGCTCGCGGATCTGGCCTTCGAGGACGCCGGAGAAGCGCCGCCACTGCGCGTCGGTGGGCCGCGGCGCCATCCCGAATCGATACGGCCGGTCGGCATCAGTGAACGCCGGGTAGTCCGGGTGGTGCCAGTCGCACAGGGAGAAGTAGAAGCCGACCTTGAGCCCAGCCTCGCGCGTCGCGTCGGCGAACTCGCGCACGAGATCGCCGCCGTACGGCGTGCGCGCGATCGAGAAGTCGGCGGTCCGGGTCGGCCAGAGCGCGAAGCCGTCGTGGTGCTTGGTCGTGAGGACGGCGTAGCGCATCCCGCAGCGCTTCGCATGCGCCAGCCATGCGCGCGCGGCCCCCGGACGCGGCGCGAACGTGAGCGCGTTGGCGTGGTACGCCTCGGCGGGCACGTCCTGGCAGTGGTGGAGGTTCTTCACGCCGCCCACGAGCGGCCACGAGAGCTCCCAGCCGCGCTGGCTGCCGTGGCCCCAGTGCACGAACAGGCCGAGTCGGGCGCCGCGAAACCAGGCGGCGGTGGGATCCCTGGTTGCGCTCTCGGCGGACATCGCAGTACGTCATCCTCGATGCAGGACTCCCCGGTCAAGGTCGGACACATGCTGCTCACCATGGTCGATCCCCATCGCGGCCACGAGGTCGCGTACAATCGCTGGTACGAGCGGGATCACTTCTACGCCGGGTGTCTGGTGGGGCCGTGGTTGTTCGCGGGACGCCGCTGGGTCGCGCCGCGCGCCTTGAAGGCACTGCGCTATCCGCGCGAGAGCGCGCTCGCGAAGCCCGACGTCACGGCGGGCTCGTACGTCGCCATCTACTGGATCCACGCCGATCGCTTCGACGAGCATCGCGAGTGGGCGGGGCAGCAGGTCCGCTGGCTCTACCAGAACGGACGCGGGTTCGCGGCGCGGACGCACGTGCACACGCTCCTCTACAACCTCGAGTGGACCCTCTACCGCGACGCCGATCCGGTGCCGATCGAGCTGGCGCTGGATCACGGCTTCGCCGGCATGGCGATGCTGGCCGTGCGGCGCGCGCCGGGCGTTTCCGCCGCTGCGGTCGACGCCTGGTGGCGCGCGGCGCTCCCGCCCGCGATCGCCGGCACGCCGATCGCCACCTGCGCGTCGTGGTCGGCGGTGCCGCAACGGGGCGCGCCGATGGACATTCCGGTCGTCGACGAGCCGGAGCGCCTCCGCATGCACCTCTTCTTCCTCGACACCGACCCGCTCCGCACCTGGCACCGCTTCGAGACCCTCGGGCGCGAGCTCGCGGCGTCCAAGCTCGGCGAGGTCGTGTTCGCGTCGCCATGGCTGCCGACGATCGTCGGCACCGACACCTACACGGACGAGCTCTGGTAGCCCGCGATGGCCGCGCCCTACCGCTGCCGCGACGACGTCGTCGTCCCCGCCGCGAGTGAGGCGTGCTTTGCGGTGCTGCGCGACATCGGAACCTACGCGCGGTGGTGGACGCTCGTGCGCGTCGATCCGGTCGCGGGCGGGACGCGGCTCAGCCCCGGGATGCGCTTCCGCTTCACGGGCGGCCGGCCCGATGGCCGGGAGGTATCGTGGGTGACGCGCGTCACGGCGGTGCACGCCCCGGTGCGGATCGGGCTCGAGTACGACGAGGGCGACCTCACCGGGAGCACGGGGTGGGAGCTCACGGACACCGCGGCGGGAACGCGGGTCGCCTACGTGTACTACGGCGTCACGCCGCACGGTCCGGCTGCGGAGGCGACGTTCGGCCGCTACGGCACCCGGCTCCACAGCGTCGCGATGCGCGAGGACGCGCTGGCGGGGCTGGTCCGGCTGTTCGGCGGCGCGGGCGCCGATCTCGACGACACCACGTGGCGCGCGCACGTCCGGTCCCGTCTCGTGGCCGGCGTGCGCGCGCTCGAGCGGTCGTGATGGGCTAGCGGTTCGGCTGCGGCGTCATCCGCAGGTACGGGCGGAGCGCCTTCCAGCCCTTCGGGAACTTCCCCTTCGCGTCCTCGTCGGAGAGCGCGGGCACGATCACGCAGTCGTCACCGTCCTTCCAGTTGACCGGCGTCGCGACCTTGTAGTCGTCGGTGAGCTGGAGCGAGTCGAGGACGCGCAGCAGCTCGTCGAAGTTGCGTCCCGTGCTCGCGGGGTAGGTGATCGTCGCGCGCACCTTCTTGTTCGGATCGATGAAGAAGACCGCGCGCACCGTGAGCGTGTCGTTCGCCTGCGGGTGGATCATGCCGTAGAGGTTCGCGACCTTGCGCTCGGGGTCGGCGATGATGGGGAAGTTCATCGTCGTCTTCTGGGTGTCCTCGATGTCGCCGATCCACCTCTTGTGCGACGGCAGGTCGTCGACGCTGACCGCGATCATCTTGCACTTCCGCTTCTCGAACGCCGACTTCAGCTTCGCCGCCATGCCGAGCTCGGTCGTGCAGACAGGCGTGAAGTCCTTCGGATGGGAGAACAGGACCGCCCAGGTGTTGCCGATCCACTCGTGGAATTTGATCCTGCCCGCCGTCGTGTCGGCCTCGAAGTCCGGGGCGATGGTCCCCAACTGAATCGCCATGGAATGCTCCTTTCGTTGGCTACGGTGAGACCCCGATGGCTAACCCGCGCCTCCAGCATGGTCAACGGCCGGGACATCCCATGATCAGGCGATGCCGCGTGGCGCGTTGACCCGGCTTCGACGCGCGGGCTAGAGCGACGCACGTGGGACCGCTCCACGGAGTGTTGTCGATTGCGCTCGTTCTCCTTGCCATGCCCGCCCTGGCCGAGGACTTCACGGTCTCGGTCGCAGCGAGCTTTCGCGACGTCGGGGCGGCGATCTCGAGCGCGTTCGAGAAGGAGCATCCGGGCGTGAAGGTCACGCTGAACAACGGGCCGTCGGGCATGCTCGCGCGCCAGATCGAGGACGGCGCGCCGGTCGACGTGTTCGTGTCGGCAGGCTGGCCCGAGATCGAACGCCTGCGGGCGAAGTCCCTCGTCGCAGGCGAGCCGGTCGTGGTTGCGCGCAACGAGCTCGTGCTCGTCGTCCCCAAGGGGTCGCCGTGGATCGGCAAGGACCCGAAGGCGCTCCTCACGTCGCCCGACGTGAAGCGGATCGCGAGCGGCGACCCGGCGACGGTGCCGTTCGGCGCCTACGCGAAGCAGGCGCTCACGGTGGTGGGCCTCTGGGACGCGGTGTCGCCGAGGATGGTGTTCGCGTCCGAAGTGCGTCAGGCGCTCACGTACGCCGACGAGGGCGCGGTCGATGCCGCGATCGTGTACGCGACCGACGCCAGGATCGCGAAGAGCGCGATCGTCCTGGGCGAGGTGCCGGGGTCGGCGGACCTTCGCATCGAGACCGTCGCGGTGCGCACCACGCGGGCGCCGGCCGAGCCGGCGACCGGCTTCCTCGTTTATCTCACCAGCCCGACCGCTCGCGCGATCCTGGCGGCGGCGGGGTTCCTTCCGGTCGATCGTTGAGCGGCATCGCGTTCCCGCTCTGGCTCTCGCTGCGCGTCGCTGTCCTCGCCACGCTGGTGGTCGTGCCCGCCGGCGTGCTGCTCGCGCATCTGCAGGCGCGCTACCGCTACCCCGGGCACGGCGTCGTGACGACGCTCGTCCTGATGCCGCTCGTCCTGCCGCCGACCGTGACCGGCTACTACCTGGTCATGCTCTTCTCTCGCGACGGCCTCATCGGCGCTCCGCTCGAGCGCGCGACCGGGATGAGCGTCCTCTTCACGTTCTGGGCCTGCGTCATCGCGGCGGCGACCATGGCGCTGCCGCTCGTCGTGCGCACGGTGCAGGCGGCCTTCGAGGCCCTCGACCCGACCTACGAGGAGATCGCGGCGACGCTCGGTGCCGGCCGCGTCGAGACGTTCCTGCGGGTCCGCGTCCCGCTCGCGGGGCGAGCGATCCTCGCCGCGGGCGTGCTCGCCTTCGCGCGCGCGCTCGGCGAGTTCGGAGCCACCATGATGCTCGCGGGCAACGTGCCCGGCCGGACCAACACCATGCCGCTCGAGGTCTTCTCGGCCTACCTCGCGGGCGACGATCGGCGCGCCCATCTCCTCGTCGTCGTGCTGACGATCGTGTCGGCGATCGTCATCGTCGTCGCCGAGCGCCTGGCGCGGAGGGCGGCGGCGTGAGCCCCGCACTCCGCTTCCACGTCACGCTCCGCGTGGGCGCGCGCGAGTGGCGCCATCAGGCGACGATGGACGGGCCGGGGACCCTCGTCCTGTTCGGACCGTCGGGGGTGGGCAAGACGATCACGCTGCGTGCGATCGCCGGTCTCACGAGCCCGGTGGCCGGCATGATCCGCTGCGGGGAGCGCACGCTCTTCGACGCGGCGGCGCGGATCGACGTGCCACCGCAGGACCGCGGCGTCGGCTACGTGCCGCAGCACGCGGCGCTGTTCCCGTACCTGACGGTGCGCGGCAACGTCGGCTTCGGCGTCGCGCGGCAGGAGCGTGCCGGGCGCGTGGGTGCGTTGCTGGACGAGCTCGGCATGAGCGGGCTCGCGGACCGCTGGCCGGCGGCGTTGTCCGGCGGCGAGCGCCAGCGCGTCGCCGTCGCCCGCGCCCTCGCGCGGCGGCCGACGCTCCTGCTCCTCGACGAGCCCTTCTCGGCGCTCGACCGCGCGGCGCGGCTCGATCTGCGGGCGTGGTTTCGCGCCCACGTGCGCGCACAGGGTCACGTGGTGGTGCTCGTCACCCACGACCGCGAGGAGGCGATGGAGCTCGGCGATCGCCTGGTGCTGCTCGACGACGGACGCACGATCGCCGAGGGGCGGCCGGCCGACGTGCTCGCAGCCGCCCTCTGACCTTGACAGCCGGCGGCGACGGGGCGCAGTGTTCCCGCGGATGGACGAGACCTCGAGCGACACGCCCGAAAATTTGTCACGCCTCGTCGAGATGCTCGAGGAGGCGGTGCGGACGGTCGACGAGCTCGATGCCGATCCCATCGTTCGCCGCCTGCTCGAGGCGTTCCGCCTGATGCCGATTCAGGACCGCGAGGTGGTCGTCGGCGCGATCGAGCGCGAGGTCCAGGCGCGCCGGCTCTCGCGCGCGACCGAAGAAGCGACCGGTCAGACGATGCACCCCAACCCGAACGCGCGCCTCTATCTGCGCTCGCACGAGACGGCGGTGCCACGCTCGCTGCTCGAGCGCGACGAGCTCATGCTGGCGATGCTGAGCGCGTTCCGCGTGACGCCGATCCTGATCGTCCCCGAGATCCACGCCGAGTGGATGGATGGGACGCGCGCCGCGCTCGAGCACGTCGAGCCGGAGACGCGCACAGTCGTCGCGCAGCTCCTGCGCGAAGTGTTGGCGATGGTGGAAGAGGACGTCTCGACGTCGCCGGGCGACGCGACCGCGCATGCGTCACTCCACGCGTTGGAACACGAACCAGCGAAAGCCCGATAGCGGCGCCGTCGGGTACTCGGTCTCCAGGCGATAGCGCGTGCCGAGTCGATCGGTGAGCGCCGGCGGCGGCGGCGCCTCCCCGAGGGCGCGATGCGCGACGTACCACCGTGGCCCCGGGGCGGTGAGCTCGTTCACGCGCACGTAGCGGATCGGTTTCGGGAAGCGCGGGGCGAAGTACTCGATCACGAGCCTGTTGCGGAAGTCGTGATCGCTGCCGACGGCGAGCGCGTCATCCGGCGTGTGGCGGACCATGTAGGCGAGGGCCTCCTGGTAGGCGCCACGGCCGTCGCGGAGCAGCCAGGCGATGCGCGCGCCGTTGCCCGCGAGGAAGGCGGCGAGCATGGCGGCGGCGAGGATCCGCGGGACGATGCCGCGCGTCCAGAGGGCGGTGAGGAGCTGGGCGAAGACGAGGAGCCAGAGCGTGGCGCTCACGAGGAAGTAGCGCTCGGCGTAGAGATTCGTCGGCTGCAGGATGCCGAGAAGCAGCGGCGAGCCGACGATGCCGGTGAGGTAGAACGCCCACGCGTCGGCGCGCCGGCGCAGGAGGTCGCCGACGCCCGCCGCCAGAACGGCGCCGGCCACGACGGCGAGCACGCCCGGCGGCGTGTCGAAGGGCAGCCCGGTCGTCGTGGCGATGGCGCGCAGGAGAGGGGGCAACGCGCCCTCGCGAGGGCCGCCGCCGACGGTGACGCCGTGCAGGAATCCAACGTAGAAGACGGCGAAAGCGACGGTGGGGACGCCGAGCCACCAGACGACCGTGACGAGGCCGCGCGCAATGCCGTCGCGCCGCAGGGCGCGCACGGCCGTCCAGGCGGCGAGGGCGACCAGGAAGTGGAGCGCGAGGGCGTGTGCGAGGAACGCGAGCGTGAGCGCAATCCATGCCAGCGGCGCGCGCCGGCTGCGGGGGGTGACCCCGTCCCCGAAGGCGATCGCGACCGCCGCCAGGCCGAAGGCGATCGAGAGCGCGTAGCCGCGCGCCTCGGATCCGTAGTGGACGAGCGGGTAGGAGCCGCCGAGCACGATCGCGGCCAGGAGCCGCCGGCCGCCGGCGTGCGGGTCGCCTTCGAGCGCCGCCAGGCGGATCCCGAGCAGCACCGTGGCGACGCCGGCGACCCACGCGGGCAACCGGTAGGCCCAGTCGGAGCCGAGCGGTCGCAGGCAGTAGAGCGCGAGCGTGTTGAGGACGTGGTTGTTGTCGTGGCGGAGCTCGGTCACGATGCCGAGCGGCGAGTGCAGCGTGTTCACCAGCGTCAGCGACCAGATCTCGTCGAGCCAGAGGTCGTTCCACGTGGCGGCGAGGCGCAGGACGGCGGAGCAGGCGACGACGGCGGCGACGGCGATGCGCAGCGAACGGCCGTCGCCGGACGCCGTGGCGTCCACTAGAGCGTGCTCACCGCGTGGCCGCCGTCGACGACGACGACGCTGCCGGTCATGAACGCCCCGGCATCCGACGCGAGCAGGAGGAGGGCACCGTCGAGGTCCTCGGGGCGTCCGATCCGCCGCTGCGGGATGCGCTCGATGAGGCGCGCACCCGCGGGTGTCGACCAGAAGTCGCGGTTGAGATCGGTCTCGACGTAGCCGGGCGCGATCGCGTTCACCTGGATGCCGTGACGCGCCCATTCCATCGCCAGCACGCGGGTCAGATGAATCAATCCGGCCTTGGCGGCGGCGTACGGCGCGAGCTGTCCGATCGTGCGCAGGCCGGTGATGGACGCGATGTTGACGATCCGTCCGGGACGCCGCGCGGCGACGAGCGCCCGCGCCGCCGTCTGCGCGACGAGCCAGGCGCCGCGCAGGTTCGTGTCGACGACCGCGTCCCAGTCCGCCTCGTCGAGCTCGAGCGGTGGCTTCAAGATGCTGATGCCGGCGTTGTTGACGACGAGGTCGACGGGACCAACGGCCTCGGACGCCGCCGCGAAGGCGGCGCGCACGGAGGCGCCGTCGGTCACGTCCATCGCGACGGCGACGGCGCGCCCGCCCGCCGACGTGATCTCGCGCGCGAGCTCGTCCAGGCGATCGGTCCGCCGGGCCGCGACCGCGACGGCCGCCCCGTGCGCGGCGAGCGTCCTCGCGAAGTGGTGGCCGAGACCCGCGGAGGCGCCCGTCACGAGCGCGATGCGGCCGGTGAGGTCGAAGGGTGCCGGCATGCGGGCGGTCATAGCGCAGGCCGGGGCGCCGATCGACGGCTCAGGCGATCCGGTAGCGGCGCAGCTCGGGGACGCGCGCGGCGATCACCGCCAGCACGACCAGGCACGCGAGCCCGCCGCTCACGACGGCGAACGGCGCGCTCGTGAGCGCCGCTACGAAGCCCGACTCGGCGGCGCCGAGCTGGTTCGACGCGCCGATGAACAGGAAGTTGACGGCGCTGACGCGGCCACGCACCTCGTCGGGGGTCGAGAGCTGGATGGCGGTGCTGCGCATGACCACGCTCACCTGATCGGCGACGCCGACCAGCATGTAGGCCGCGACCGAGAGCGGGAACCACCGCGACAGCCCGAAGACGATCGTCGCGCAGCCGTAGACCGCGACCGCACCGAGGAGCGCGGGCCCGGCGCGCCGGACGGTCGGCAGGACGATCAGGGCGAGCGAGGTCGCGAGCGCGCCCAGCTCGAGCGAGGACGCGAGGAGGCCGTAGCCCCGCGGTCCCACGTGCAGGATCGTCTCGGCATAGACCGGAAGCAGGGCGGCCGCGCCGCCGAAGATCACGGCCAGCATGTCGAGCGTCATGCAGCCGAGCACCACCGGCTGCCGTCGCACGAAGCGGAGCCCCTCGCGGATGGCGTCCAGGCTGACGCCGCGCTGCGTGCTTCCCGTCGGCGGGCGCGGGCCGAGGAACGCGAGGCCCACGAGCGACCCGAAGACGAGGACCGCGTAGGCGCCGTACACCGACCCGATCCCCGCGGCGGCGATGAGCACGCCGCCCAGCGCCGGACCGGTCGCGAACGAGAGGGCCTGCGTGGTGGCGGCGATCGTGACCGCGCGCGGGAAGACCTCGCGCGGGACGAGCGTCGGCAGCAACGCGGCGCGGGCGGGGTTGTCGAACGCAGCCGCGGCGGCGACGACCACGACCAGGCCGTAGAGGAGCGGCAGCGTGACGGCGCCGCGGGCGGTCGCGACCAGCAGGACGACGGCCGCCGTCATCGCCACGCTCTGGGCCGTCATCATGATGGCGCGGCGATCACGGGTGTCGGCGACGGCGCCACCCACCAGCACGAGCGCGAAGCCCGCGAGGAACTGCACGAGACCGACGAGCCCCAGGTGGAAGGCCGATCCGGTGATGGCGAACACGTGCCAGCCGATGCCCGCGCGCAACATCATCATGGCGGCACCCGAGCAGAAGCGGCTCGCGAGGTACGCGACCAGCGTCCGGGAGCGCAGGGGATGCGGTGGCACGGGCCGCGCAGGGTATCGCGCTTGCGCGCGCCGTTCGACTTGAGGCAGCACTGCCCGCGTGCCATCGATCACGGTCGCGCTCCCGGGGTGGACATGAGGGCGCGTTGGCGCGAGCTCGCGCTCGCCGCCGTGCTCGCCGCGAGCCTCGGGGGATTGGTCGCCGCCCGCGGCGGGTTCGGCGCGCGCATCGGCGGAGCGGATCTCTACGCGACGTTCCTCGCAAAGTATCGAGCGGCGGCCGACGCGATCGCGGCCGGTCGCGCGCCGCTGTGGAACCCGGACGAGTACTGCGGCCTGCCGCTGCTCGGAACCGCGCAGGGCGCCGTCCTCTACCCGCCGGTCGTCGTGACGAGCCTCGCGATCGCCTCGCCGTGGGCGGGGTTGCAGGTGCTCTACGAGGTGCATCTCTTCGCGCTGGTCGCCCTCACGATCTGGTTCCTGGCGCGCTCGGGCGTGGGGCTCGCGGGCGCGACGCTCGCGTCGGCGCTGGTCGTGGCCAGCCTCTTCGACGGCGCGGCGGACGCGGGCCGGGACCATCCGAGCTTCCTGTTCGCCCTCACGTGGGTGCCGGTCATGCTCTTCGCCGGCTCGCGGCTCGACGCACGCTGGCGGCCCCGTGCCGTCGCGCTGCTCGCGGGCGCGAGCGCCCTGCAGTGGCTCGCGGGCTACCCCGAGTTCGCGATGGACATGGCGCTCGTGGTCCCGCTGGTCGTGGTGCTCGGACCGCCGCCCCGCGCCCGACGGCTCGCGGCGGCGGCGCTCGGTCTCGGGTGCGGTGTGCTTCTCGCCGCGCCGCAGATCCTGACCCTGGCGGAGACGACGGCGGAGAGCGTGCGGGGCCAGCCGGGACGCACGCCGTCGTTCGTCGCGCTCTTCCAGATCTTCGACGCGCGATACCTCGTGACGGTGCTCTTGGGCCGCATGGGCGCGGCGGGCGTCGTCTGCCTCGCCCTCGGCATCGCGGCCGGCGGATGGCGCCGGCGCGCGTGGCTGGGAGCCTTCCTGCTCGCGCTCTTCGCGCTCAACCGCCCCCTCTCGTATCTGTACGACGTCTATCCCTTCTCGGGCGCGCGCTCGGCCTACGGCTGGCACCACCTGTGGCCGGTGTTCGCGGCGTATCTCGCCGCGGTGGGGCTGGAGGTCATGCGCACGGGCACGGCGCCCGCGCTCGCCTCGTCGTCCAGCCTGGTCGTCGCGGCGGCCGCCGCCGCGGTCGGTCGCGGAACGGAGGCGCTGGCGGCGTTCGCGTGCGGCGTGGCGGCGTTGCCGATGCTCGCGCGCCGGGGCGCCTGGCTCGTCGTCGTGTTCCTGGCGGCGGTTCACGTCGTCGGCGTCGTGGCGGGCGTGCCGACGCGCGGGACACGCCTGCCGCCCGATCTCGCCGCGCTCGCGCCGCGGGTGACCGCGCTCGCCGAGGTGCGCGCACGCATGCCGGGCGCGCCGCGCGTGGTGGCGGGCCCCGAGCTGCGCGCGGGCGTGCCGCTGCGCGACGACCTGCCGTCGCCGACCGGGCACGAGCCCGCGCTGCCCCCGCGCCGCGTGGTCGACCTGCTCGCGCACGTCGGGCTCGACGGCCTCGTGACGGGCCTCTTCGAGCGCCGGATGTGGGAGCGGATGGCGGCGGCTCCGAACGTCGCGGCGGCCCTCGCCGTCGGGATGGTGGCCGCGCCGGCGGCATTCGCGCCGATCCTCCAGCCCGCGGGCTGGGCCGAGGTCGGGCGCCTGCCCGACGGCGATCGGATCCTGTTCCGGGCGGCGCCGCGCGCGCGGCTCGTGCACACCGTCGTGCGCGCCACCGACGAGGCCGACGCGCTCGGCCGCGTCACCGCTCCGGATTTCGATCCCGCGCACGCGGTCGTTCTCGAGCCGGGTCCGTCGTGGCCCGAGGTGGCGCCGGCACAGGGTGAGGAGTCGGTGCGGATCACGACCGACCGACCCGAGCGCGTGGTCGTCGCGACCGACGTCTCGAGCGCCGCCGTGCTCGTCCTCGCCGACACCGACTTCCCCGGCTGGACGGCGCACATCGACGGCGCGCGCGTTCCCATCGTGCGGGCGAACCACGCCTTCCGCGCCGTCGCGCTCGCGCCCGGCGAGCACGAGGTCGAGTTCGCCTATGCGCCGACCTCCTTCCGTGTCGGGGTGGGGCTGCTCGCGGTCGGTCTCGCCGTGCTCGCCTGGCTCGTCTTCGGCTCGAATCGGCCGCTGCCGACCGACTAGGAAGCCGACCCTCGTTTGTCGCGCCTGCTTTGCTGGGCCTTGCGCGCTCCGATCGACTTGAGGCAGCACTGGCCGCATGGGCGTTCTCGACGGGAAGATCGCGCTCGTGACCGGCGCCAGCCGCGGGATCGGCGTCGCGATCGCGCGGCGGCTGGCCGGGGAGGGCGCCGCGGTGGCGCTCGTCGCGCGCACGCTCCACGCGGAGCCGGGCGCGCATCTCGAGGGCTCGCTCGGCGAGACGGTGGCGGCGATCGAGGCCGACGGTGGCCGCGCCGTGCCGATCGTCGCCGATCTCGCAGACCCGGCGAGCCGGGCGCGCATCGTGCCGGCCGTCCACGAAGCGCTCGGGCCGGTCGACGTGCTCGTGCACAATGCGGCGGCCGCCATCTACGCGCCGCTGGCGGAGATGCCGCTGCGGCGCCGGCAGATCGTGTTCGAGGTGAACGTGCATGCGGCCGTCGACCTCGCGCAGGCGGTGCTGCCCGACATGCGGGCGGCGGGGCGCGGCTCGATCGTGAACCTCTCGAGCGCGAGCTCGGCACAGCCTCCGCCGCCGCCCGCGATCGGTGTCCCGACGACGATGAGCATCTACGGCGCGAGCAAGGCGGCGCTCGAGCGCCTGACGATCGGCCTCGCTGCCGAGGTCTACGCCGACAACATCGCGGTCAACACGATCGCGCCGGTCGCCGCCGTCGCGACCCCGGGCGCGGAGGCGCTGGTGGGGAAGCTCCTCGCCGAGCACCCCGAGCTGGTCGAGCCGGTCGAGTGGCTCGCCGACGCCGTGCTCGTCCTCGCCACCTGCGAGCCGCGACGGTGCACCGGGCGCGTGCTGTACTCGCGTCCATTCCTGGAGGAGATCGGTCGACGGCGGCAGGTGTAGCGCGTCGCCCGGTGCTCTGAGCCGCAGCCGTCGACATCCCGCAGTGTCCGATCGACCGGACAGCGTGTACAGGCGAACGGACAAGCCTCCACGTCTTTCGGGCCACCACCCCCGCCTCGGCGGTCGGCAGCCCGTTTGCTTACGCCGGCGAGGAGGGCTTGCTCATGCAGCCGGTTCTTGCGCTCCACCGTCGTGCCGGAGCAGGTGCGCAGCGTTCGGGGACCGCCATTGCCCTGTTGTACGCGACCGTCGCCGGCGCCGCGCCTCAGATCTCGATTGGCGTCATCTCGCCGAAGATGGGGGCCTCGAGCGCGACGGGCGAGGCCCACGAGGCCAGCATCGAATTCGCGCTCGGCAAGCGTCGTCAGGTCGCCCTCCCCGATGGTCAGAAGGTCGAGCTTCGCGTGGTCACACGAGACGACCGGGGCGATCCAAAGATCGCCGCCGAGGTTGCACGCGACCTGGTCGAAAACGAGAACGTCGTGGCCATCCTCGGGCCGGTCAACAGTCGATGCACGCGCGCCGTGCTCGACGCCACGCTCGACGTGCCGATCATCTCGGCGCTGTCGACGGCGCAGTCGCTGGCTGGACCGAAGCGCGATCACTGGTTCTTCCGGGCGACCGTCAGCGATCAGGAGCGGATGCGACAGTTCGTGAAGCTGCTGAAGAAGTACGATGAGCTTCTGGCGCCGCCGTTCCTCGTCCTCTACGAGGACGAGGAGTACGGGCGCGGCTTGCGCGACTCCCTGGGCAAGGTGTTCGATCTCGGCAGTGCGACCGTCCGCTCGTGGACGGAGGTCGCTTCCGAGCCGGCCGGAGCCGACGCGAGCCTGAACCACGACTCTCTTCTGCGCCCCGAGTTCATCGCGGGCCTTCCGTCGCCACCGCGAAGCATCTTCGTTCTCGGCAGCAACGGCGAGGGGGTCGTGCTGGCGCGCCAGCTCGACGCGGCGTTGCCTCCGGCTTTCGGCAAGCGGCTGTTCTTCTTCGTCGGTTCGGACGATCGCCTCCGCGTCCAGGCACCCGAGAACAGCCTCACGATCGGCGAGCCGACGGTGCTCGAAGAGGACACTCTCGACAGCCTGCGTGACGAGTTCCATCGGGTATCGGGTCAGAAGCCGGAGGCGCTGCTGGTGACGGCCTACGAGGCGGCGTACTACTTGGTTCCGCTCGCGCTCGAAGCAGCGCTGAAGGGTGTGCACGGCGTCCCTGCCGTGCCCGTGCTGCGGACCCAGCTGCGCGATGCGCTCGAAGCGGGGCAGTTCGAGTCGCTGGAAGGTTGGCGCAGCATCAACTTCGACGGCGGCGAGCTGCGCCAGGCTCCCGTCGTGGCGGTCTATCGTGCCCAGCGCGAGCTGGAGCTCGTGGAGATTCCCGACCCGCCCCCGTACGTCGACATCCAGGTGCCTCGGCAAGCTGGCTTCCTCGTCGGGCCGGTGATGGTGCGCCTGAAGGGCCACTCGGTCGAGAAGGCCCACGTGACGATCTCCCGCGTCGACGGCGACAACGTGCGGCCGGTGTCCGAGGAGGATGTCGAGCTCGATGATGACGGCGAGGGGACGTTGGGGTTCTATCCCTGGTGGCCGGGACGCTTTCGGTTCGACACCGACGTTCGGTTCGCACCTCCGAGACCCGAGACGGAGGTCTGGTGGAGCGGATACTATCTCTTGTCCTTCCTGGGCGCGCTGATCGGCACGTTCCTGTTCGTATCGGTCACGCGCGAGCGTGGCGGACGCGTCTCGCCGAGGCGGATCGTGGAAGGGCTCGTGTGCGCCCTTCTTCTGACGGCGCTCTCGTTCTACCGCTCGGTCTTGCCGATCCTGTCGACGCTGCCGTTGCTGGGAGACTCCCCGGGTTCGTCGGCCTTCATGACGGGATTGGTGGGGGGATGGTTCGGCCCGAGCGTGGTCGTGATCATCCTTCGGTACTTCAAGATCGACGTCGGCGACGACCGAGAGGAAGCGGGCGAATCGCGCTCGCATCCGCCCGGGCCGCCTCCTGCCGAGGCCGCGGCCCACTAACGGCGGCCCCAGCTCGCCTTGACCCGCACTGCGGCGGCGCGCGACAAGCCGCCATGGCCTATCGTGTGATCCAGTGGGCGACCGGCAACGTCGGTCGCGCGGCGGTCGAGGGGATCCTCGCGCATCCCGATCTCACGCTCGTGGGCGCGTTCGTCACCAACCCGGCCAAGGCCGGGCGCGACGTCGGGGAGATCTGCGGTCTGCCGAAGGTCGGCGTCGCCGCGACGAACGACGTCGACGAGGTCCTCGCGACACGCGCGGACTGCGTGCTGTACGCGCCGCTGCTCGCGCAGACGGACGAGGTCGTGCGCCTGCTGCGCTCGGGGAAGAACGTCGTGACGCCGGTCGGCTGGTTCTACCCCGAGCGAGGTCCCGGTACCGCAGAAATCGAGGAGGCTTGCCGCGCCGGCGGCGTCTCGCTCCACGGCACCGGCATGCACCCCGGCGGCTTCACCGAGCGCTTCCCGCTCACCTTCTCGGCCATGTGCATGAACGTCCGCCACGTGCGGGCCGAGGAGTTCTCCGACCTCCGCAACTACCAGGCCGAGTTCGTCGTGCGCGAGATCATGCTGTTCGGAAAGACCCCGCAGGCAGCGCGCGAGAGTCCGATGCTGCAGCTCCTCGCGCAGGGGTTCCATCAATCCATCGACATGGTGGCGACGGGGCTCGGCGTGACGCTCGACACCGAGAAGCGCGACGCGCACGAGATGGCGGTGGCGACCCGCGACCTCGACACGCCCGTCGGACGCATCGCCGCGGGGACGATCGCCGCGCAGCGCTTCACCTGGCAGGGCACCGTGCGCGGTGAGCCCGCCGTCACTGCGCGCGTCAACTGGTTCATGGGCGACGGCCATCTCGATCCGGACTGGCGCCTCGGCGAGGAGCGCTTCGAGGTGGCGCTCGACGCCGATCCGCCGATCGCGGCGACCTTCCACGGCATCCACCCGCCCGAGGTGGGGAAGAACCTCCACCGTCTACCCGGCATGGTCGGCACGGCCATGCACTGCGTGAACGCGATCCCGTACGTGTGCGAGGCTGCGCCGGGGATCCGCACCTACCTCGACCTGCCGCTCGTCTGCGGCCGGCGAGGGTGACGTTCCGCGAGGGTCGGGCGCACCGGCCCGACCCCCACGGCGCGCCGTCTACTCCTTGATCTTGATGTCGACGCCGCCACCGCCGATGGCGATCTTCACGCCCTGGGTGGTCGCGACCAGGTCGATGGTCACGCCGTTCTGGTTCCGCATCGTGGTGATGCTGCCGCCGCCCGCCACCGTCGCACCGGCGCCCACGGCCGTGTAGTTGCCGCTGAAGTCACCGATCTGCTTCAGGTTGTAGACCTTGCCCGAGGCTTCGAGCGAGGTGATCCCGACGTCACCGACCGAAAGGCCCTTCACGTCGATCGGATAGTCCTTGCCCTTGTAGCTCAGCGTGCCGCTGCCCCAGCTGATGCCGATGCCGGCGGCGATCGATCCGCCGCTCAGCTTGACGGTCGCGTCCGGCGTCTTCTCTTCGGCGACGGCGAGCGTGAACGTGAGTGCCACGCCGAGCGCGGCGACCGCAATGAACCCTGCCATCCTTTTCATGGTTCTCCCTCCTAGAGTCGTTGGGCGTCGACCACTACGGTCGCGCGCTCCGCGGATGCCCGTTTCTCCATGGCGAGTCTTGCCATTTCGCGCCAGGGAGGCAATGGGGGAATTTTACCGCGCGTGCACCACCGAGACCGCCTCCGCCGATCCCTCGCCGTGGCAGACTGCGCACGCCTCGGCGCCGGACGCGGTGGTGTTGGTCTCGGCATGCGCGGCGGTGGCGTCGTCGTCGTGACACGCCCGGCACGCGTCCTGGATCGGCGGCGTGGTGCCGGTCACGACCTCGGCCCCCATGTCGATCATGCCGACGTTGGTCGGGAGCACCCCGGCGGGTAGCGGAACGAATTGCGTGCCGGCCGCGTGACAGGTCTCGCAGTCGCGGAGGTCGCCGGGGAAGAGGACGTCGCCGAAGTCCACACCGCCGCTGAAGCCGTAGACGATGTACGGCTGGTGCTCCAGCGCCTCGCCGCGGTGGATCTTGTGGATCATGTGCTTGAACGCGATCGACTGGGTCATCGGATCGGCGCCGTTCGCGATCTGACCCACACGGCGCGCCACGTCGCTGCCCTTCGCGTTGTGGCACATCACACAATACTCGACCCGGTTCCTGAGGTTGCCGTGGATGCTGAAGTCCTTCGAGAACGTGCCGTGGCAGTTGGAGCAGTTGGCGTCGGTCACGACGTCGCGGCGCGGGGCGACCGGCGAGCCGTCGACGCTGAAGTCGAAGACGGGGTTCGGCGCCGCCTCGTTCTGACTCTGGCCGTTCACCATGACGGCGCGCCGCGCCTCGAGCCCGATCGTCCAGGTGCCCATCGCGTCGGCAGGGAGCATCGCCGCGGTGGTGTACGTCGCGAGGCCCGTTCCGTCGGGTGGGACAAGCGTGCCCGTCGAGCCACCGCCGACCGCCGTCGGTGCGATGAGGGGAACGGACGACCCGCCGTAGTCCGTCGTCGGTCCCGAGATGCCGAAGCCGATCCGGTTGAAGCCGCCGTAGCTCGTGATGGGATTGCCTGCGCCGTCGCGCAGGCGGAACTGCACCGTCACGGCCATGTTGGGCGCGCCCGTCGCCGACAGGATCTCCGCCTGGAGGCCAGTCAGCGTCGTCGAGCGCAGCGGGATCGTGTGCGCGCCCGGGACGGTGAGGTCGAACTCGGCGTCCATCGCGGTCTTGTGACAGACGCGGCAGAGCTCTTCGGGCTGCTGGCCGGGCACGTGGTTCGTTCCGGGGGCGAGCCCGTTGATCGACATCATGCCCGGATTCACGTCGTCGTGGCATCCGGTGCACGCGAGCGTCGACGGCAGCGCATGGTAGTTGGCCGCGGTCGCCCCCGCGCCGTGGCACTTCGTGCAGTTCCGGATGTCCTGCGGGAACCCCACGCCGATGATCGTCGTTCCGGTGCACGTGCCACCGTCGCAGTCGGCGTCGGCGGTACACGGCGCGGACGGGAAGGGGCCGTTAACGCACGCGCCCACCTTCTTGGAGAAGACGGCCTCGCTGCCCTGGAAGCCGATGATCGAGTACTTCGCGCCGACGGAGCCGTTCACGACGGACGGAAGATCCTTCCCCATGTGCAGGCGGTGGACCATCTGCTTGAAGTCGATGGTGTTGCCCGTGTCGGGATCGATCGCCTGGTCGGTGTGACAGAGGATGCAGAGCTTCACCTCGCGCCGCCCGCCGCCGTGGGCCTGGAGCGGGTTGTGGCAGGCGTTGCACTGGTCGGTCGTGGTGTCCTCGCGCACGGTCGTGACCGCGCCGCCGGCCGGCACGAAGTCGAAGGTGGGATTCGCGACCAGCTGCTCGCCCTCGAAGGTGCGCTCGATCTGCGCGCCCACCGTGTGCGTGAGCGTTCCCGGGAAGCCCGCGGGGAGCATCTTGCCGAACGTGTAGCGCCACGTGCCCGACGCCGCATCGACGAGCGCGACCGATCCGCCGGAGTCGAACGTCGGCTGATCGGACGACACCGAGCCACTCGTCGCGTGCGTCGTGATGTAGTTCACGTATTTCGTGAAGGTCGTGCTGAAGCCCTCGGTCGACGGCATGTCGACCTGGATGCGGGCGATGGTGAAGCGGACGCGCGCCGTGTCGGGATCCGACGTGGACCCGGTTTTCGGCACGACCGCGACGCCCGCGGTGTCGGTGAGGGTGAAGGTCACCACCACCTGTCCGGCCGCCGAGATCGTCACGCCGGTGATCACCGACTTGAGGCCCGCGCCCGGCGTGCCGAGCGTCGGCGGCAGCGTCGTCGACGTCGACGTCGTGGGCTCGAGGGTGGTGGTCGTGGCGGTGATGGTGGTCGTGGTCGGTCCGGTCGAGGGCGGCGCGGCGGTCGGCAGGCAGACGAACTTGTAGGTGTCCTTGTCGGTGCCCTTGGTGGTGGCGGCCTTGGCGGTGAGCTGCGCCTTTCCTTCGACGAGCTGGCCCTTCGCGTTGGGACCCTGCACGGAGAGCGTGAAGTCGACCGCTTTCGTGCACACCGATGCCTGGCTCGGGAGGCCGAGACCCGCGACCGCCGCGTCGAGGGCGCTCGTGTCGACCTTGCTCTTGCCCACCTTGCCCTTCCACTTGATCGACGACACCTGGGCGAGGCTGCACTTTGGGAAGGCGGGATCGGCGACGTTGATGCACGCGATGGTCGTGAAGTGGCAGGATCCGTTGATCTGCCCGTCGGCGTCGCAGGAGCCGCCGTCGGGGCAGGTCGTGCCGGTGAAGGTCTTCCCGGCGGGGAAGCCGCTTCCGTTCACCATCAGCTCGAGGTGGCAATCGGTCCCCTTGGGACCGCCGCCGGGAAGCGTGACCGCTCCCGCCGAGAACGCCGTCAGGAGCACGATGGAAGCCGCCAGCACGCCTCTGGTCATGGGGTCCTCTGCAGCCGATGTGCCATTCATACAGATGCCGTGTGCCAGCGCGGTTTTCGCGCGGCTACGAACAGTGGAGTCCGGTTTTCCAATCCCCGCCAAGCCTCAGAGCATCCGGCGGGCTCGCAGGTCCCGCAGGACGCGTACGGTGAAGGCCGCGATGCCGGCCGTCCCGAGGCCGAGGCCGCCCCCCAGGAAGAGCGCGATCGTCCGGGGCGTGGGGTAGGCGAGACAGACGAGCATCAGCATGAGCGCCAGGGCCATGCAGACGACGGCGACGCGCATGAGACCGTCGACCCTCACCGGTGTGCCGCCTGCTCGGGGTGGACGGGCGCATGGCAATCGAGGCACGTCATACTGCCGTCGGCGATCGCCTCGGCCGCGTCCGTGTGCGCGTCGAGGTATCTCTTCGACTCGGCGTGGCAGTGCAGGCAGTTGTTGAAGCGGTACGGCTGGTAGAGCTCGATGGGCGACGCGTAGGTCCCGAACTCGTAGTGCAGCATGTGCAGCATGCCGCCGAGCTTGGCGCGCAGCGGGCCCGCGAAGCCGTAATCCGTGTGGCAGGTGTAGCACTGGTCGTCGAGGATGAAACGGTTCTGGTAGTGTATCGCCGCAAGCGTCTTGCTGTCTGGATTCCGGAGGTCTTCGATCCACGGACCCATGACGTGGCACGAGCCGCAGAAGGACGGCTGCTTCGACGCGTCCATCGCACGACCCGCACCGAGCAGCAGGGCGAGTCCCGGGAACACCGCCACCCCGAAGAGCAGCAGCCAGTGGCGGCTCGTCGACTCCGGGATACGCACCACCGCGACCGCGACCAGGAAGACCAGCGCGACGAAGCCAATCGAGAACGCGATCGTGTACGGGGGCAGGGCGGGCATCATGTGGTCGATCCCGCGCCGGCGCCCCTCACTTCAAGCTCAGCATGTAGTCCACCAGCGCCTTCAGTTCCTCGTCGCTGTACTTGAGCTTCGGCATCTTGGCGTCGGGCATCTTCGACTTGGGATCGGCGATGTACGCCTCGAGCCAGGCGCGGTCGCGCTTTTTGCCGACCCCGTCGAGCGGACCGCCCTTCTCTGCCTGCTTGCCGCCCACGCCACCGACGCTATGGCAGAGCTTGCACTTCTTGTCGTACGACTCCGGGGCGCCCTGCGCCTGTACCGTCGCTGCGCCGATCGCGAGAAGGCCAGCTACCATCGGCCATCCGAGCTTCCGTCTCACCTTCGCATCCTCCTTCCGCCGCTGCGGCGGGCGTGTGAGCCAGGACCGTGCATCTTGCGTGACGATCCCGCTCCGTGATGACCTTCGCAAAGCTCGGAAGGGGGGTCGGAGTCAATCCCGCTCGTGGGAACCCCTTTCGTGCCGACGTTCGCCAAAGCCGGCGCACCGCTTGCTCCGTGGCACGGCGTCTTGTACGGCGCGGCAAGCGCTGATGGCTCAGGGGAGGCTCACGACGAGCATCAAGGCGATCATCGTGTGCGTACTCGCCTGCGCCACCGGCGCGGCGGCGGCCACCGTCTCCGAGGCGGGGGGCGAATGCGCCCACTGCCACACGATCCAGTCCGACCGTGCGGCGACGACCACCAGCCACGCCGTCGTGCTCGACTGCAAGTCCTGCCACGACGATCGAAAGCCCGGCCGCGTCGGCAACCGTCACCGCTCGATCCCCAACTGCGTCGATTGCCACGACCAGCCGACGCACCCGGCTCGCAAGAAGCGCCGTTCTGCGAGGGCGACCACGAGGAGCTGCCTCGCCTGCCACGACGTGCACGGCTCGCCCAACCTGTCGCTGGTGGCGACCGATCTGTTCTGGCGGCGGCGCGTCACGGGCGTGCTCTTCACGAGCGAGGAGGGCGCCTCGCCGACGGGCTTCACGCACCCCGACGCGCCCGGCACCGGGCTCTGCGAGACGTGCCACCGCAAGACCGACTTCTACCGCGGGAAGGGATCGAGCAAGCCACACTTCACCGATCGCTGCACCCTCTGCCACAGCCACGATGCCGCCTTCGGGGTCGTGATCTCGCCCGAGAGCTGCGGCGTGTGCCACGGCGACGAGGTCGCGCGGCTCGCCATGCCGAGCAAGCACTCGGGGCTGCCGTGCGCCAAGTGCCACACGCAGGTCGCCGCCGCTCCGGGGCCCGGGCACGAGGCGAGCGAGCCGTGCTCGGCATGCCACGCCGACAGCGCGACGCACGCGCCGGGCGGCGTCGGCATGCCGTGCACGCAGTGCCACGATCCGCACGGCAGCGCCAACACCGAGCTCGTCCGGGAGATGCTGACGACGACCGCCGGCACCGACGTGCCGATCCGCTTCGACAACCGCGACGGCCGTGTCGACGGCAGCTTCGCGAGCGCGTCGATGCCGGGCACCGGGATCTGCGAGGTGTGCCACACGACGACCCGGTTCTATCGCGCCGACGGGATGGGCGAGGACCACTTCACGTTCTCCTGCTTCCCGTGCCACCTGCATGGGAACGGATTCGAGCCGCAGCAGTGAGGACGCCGCTCGTCCTCCTCGTCGCGGCCCTTTCGGCATGCTCGGGGTCACCGGTGCACGTCGACGAGGCACCCCCGCCGTCGGGCGCGACCTACGCCGGCGACGAGGTGTGCACGACGTGCCACGACGAAGCGGCGACCGCGTACGGCAAGACGATTCACGCGCGCGTGCTGAGCGACCCGAGCCGTCCCGAGTCGGAGCGCGGCTGCGAGGCCTGCCACGGGCCGGGCAGCATCCACGCCGACGAGGGTGGCGGCAAGGGCGTGGGCGGCATCAAGGGCTTCGGCAGCGAGGAGACCGCGTCGTCGCGGTCCGCCGCGTGCCTCAATTGTCACGCGAAGCAGAGCGCGCTGCACGACTTCCTCGCCGGGGAGCACTCGTTCGGCACGGTGGCATGCACCGACTGCCACGCCATCCACAAGCCCGGCGCGTCGCCGTCGCTCGCGCAGAAGCCGCCCGGGCTCTGCTACGGGTGTCACGAGGACCTTCGCGCGACCTTCGCGCTCCCGCAGCACCACAAGGTGCCCGAGGGCGTGATGTCGTGCACCGACTGCCACCAGCAGCACGGGAGCCGCAACACGGCCGGGCTGCGCGACGCCGACGATCGCACGTGCTTCACCTGTCACGCCGAGGTGCAGGGACCCTTCGTGTTCGAGCACGGCGCCGAGATCACCGAGGGCTGCACGCGCTGCCACGACCCGCACGGCAGCGTGAACCGGCATCTCCTCATCCGGCAGAGCACGGCGCAGCTCTGCTACGAGTGCCACACCGTCACTCCGTCGACGCACGTGCAGCCGAGCTACCGCGACTGCACGCGCTGCCACGTCGCGATCCACGGCTCCAACACCGACGCCCACTTCTTCGCCCCCTGACGATGCGGCGGCGAGGGGCACTGCTCATGGTCTTGCTCGCGGGCCCCGCGCTCGCAGCGGAGGCGGAGTCGCCCAAGCTCACCCTCGGCGGCTACGACCTCGGCGGCGCCGTCACGGCTGGCTACCGTCTCGTCGACGTCGACGGATCGGCCAACAAGTTCCTTCAGGACTACAACCTGCACACGGGCCTGCGCCTGTTCGACCTCGACGTCGGCGCCACGGCGACGAACCCGGACGAGGCGCCGCTCGACCGCTTCCATCTGGTGGTCGACACGCCGGGCAACGAACCGGTGTCGACCTATCTGCTGACGGCGAGCGACACCAAGAACTGGGATCTCCGCGCGAACTTCGTGCAGTCGAAGTACTTCTACGACATGCCGCAGCTGTTCCAGAACCCGGTGCCGGGCGACAGCCGCCTCGACGATCTGCACGGCTTCGACCAGACGCGCACGAACGGCTCGGTGGATGTGATCGTGCGGCGTCCGAACCTGCCGACGTTCTTCGCAGGGTACCGGCTCTACCAGCTCGAGGGCGACAACACGTCCACGATCTTCCAGAGCCCCAGCGAGACCTTCGTCGTGCGCGCGCCGGAGGCCACACGCGCGAGCGTCGCCCGCGTCGGCACCGAGTTCCAGGCGCTCGGCACGGACGTGTTCCTGCAGCAGGAGTACCGCTGGGTCACCCGCGACGTGGGAGGGCACGGTCCCGTCCCGGGGGGTGCGGCCGGCGTCGATCCGACCGACGGAGCGGTGCTGAACAACTACCAGTCGTCCGGGCACGAGGAGATCGACGCGCCGACCACGACCGTGCGCATCCGGCGTCCGTTCGGCGATCGCGCCGAGGTGACGGGCGCCTACCTCTACAGCCACGCGTCGCTCGACGCGGCGTGGAACACGGTGCGGAACGCGACCAGCGATTCGCCGTCCGTCCCGGTGGCGAGCCGGGTGGCGAGCTCGTCGAACGCGTCGCTCGACACGCAGGTGGTCGACCTCGCCGGCTCGGTGCTGCTGACGCCCCAGGCGCGCTTCCACCTCGCCTATCGTTTCGACGAGCGCGCGCAGAGCGGCGGGATCGACCAGTCGGGCACCGGGGGCCTGCTCGTCGCCGGCACCGGGTACCACGTGCGTCTGAATCGCGTCACGGGCGACGTCGAATACGAGCCACGGCGCGATCTGTCGCTGCGCGCCGGCCTGCGCTTCGCGTGGCGCGACGCGAACCTCTCGGGCGGGCCCGGGCCCGTGTCGACGACCGTCCTCGGCGTGATCGCCGACGCGCGCTACCACCCCGCGCCAATGGTCGACGCCTTCCTGCGCTACGAGACGGCGCAGGTGGACGATCCATATTTCATCGCGGGCGATCCCACCTCGCGGCCGCCGCTCCCCGGTCGCGAGATCACGCTCACGTTCACGAACCGCGGCTCGGCGGGCCTGACCTTCCGGCCGCGGCCGTGGGCGTCGCTCACCTATCGCTTCATCGCCGACAGCCGCGAGAACTCGAGCTTCGCCGCCCATTCGGAAGCCTTCGGCAACAGCCTCGCCGTCACCTTGACCCCGCTGCCGAATCTGACCGCGCTGGTCTCGTACGCACGCCGCGACCTCGACAACCGCGCCGACATCCTGTTCGCGCCGCGCTACGCGCAAGCGACGTCGCTGCAGTCGGGGACCGAGAACGTGCTGGTCAGCCAGCTGACGTACGCCTTCGGGCTCGCCGGCCAGCGCTGGGAGAGCGGCTGGAACGTCTACTACATCCAGACGAGCCAGGCAGTCGGCGTCCCCGGGCACGAGCAGATCGCGGGCCGCAGCCGCCTCGATCTCGATCGCATCGACGCCGGTGCGTTTCTCACCTGGCGCCACGCCTGGATCGAGCCGTCGATCGAGGTGCGTCGGATCGACTACACTGAGTCCGGTTTCGAGGCGAACGACTACCGGGCGACGATCGTATCCTTCAAATTGACCAAGCGGTTCGGCGCCGCCCCGACCCCGTAGCTCAGACGAGCCCGCGCTCGAGCGAGAGGAATGCGTCCAGCACGTCGCTCCGCGTGAGGATGCCCACCAGGCGCTTGCCCTGTACGACGGGCACGGAGCCGATCCGCTCTCCGCGCATGAGGCGCGCGCCCTCGCGCACGTCGGCCTCCGGATCCAGGGTGAGGACGTTCGCGCTCATCACGTCCTCGACGACGATGCTGGCGGGGTCGGTACCGCGGGCGCGCCGGGCGCGGCGCACCTCGAACACGGAGGGGAACGCATCGCGCAGATCGCGGTCGGTGACGATGCCGACCAGACGGTCGTCGACCACGACCGGGAGCTGGTTCACGCGGTGCTCCTCCATGACCCGGCGCGCGTGCACGATGGAATCGCGCGGCCGCACCGTGATCACGTGCTTTTGCATCCAGCGTCCGACGTTCATCACTCCTCCGCGAGCGCAAGTGTCGTGCCGCCGCGCTGCGCGCGCCGGGCCGCGACGGCTTCGCAGGATCGCGAATCGGGCACCGGCGGGTTGGCAAAGGTGCGAGGGGCGGCGCCCGGCGTCGCGTGGGACGGCCGCGCCCGGGAGTCCCCCGATGGCATATCCCGTGCTCCGTCGGTCGGGAGGCTTGGGATGGCGAACTCCAACCGATTGTCGCCACTGGACGCCGCGTTCCTGTACCTGGAGCGCCCCCATCAGCTCATGCACGTCGGCTGCGTGGCGCTACTCGACGGACCCATCCCGTTCGATCGCTTCGCGGTGGCCATGGCGGAGCGCGTGGGGCGAATTCGGCGCTACCGCCAGCGTCCGGTTCGCCCCTTCCTCGATCTCACGTGGCCCCGGTGGGAAGACGACGCCGCGTTCGACGTCCGGCGCCACCTGCGGCACGTCGCGGTGCCCGCTCCCGGCGGCGAGGACGAGGTCCACCGCCTGGTCGACACGCTCTTCGCGACCCCGCTCGACGATCGCCGCCCGCTCTGGGAGACGTATCTCGTCGACGGCCTCGCCGGGGGCCGCGCGGCCATCCTGTGCAAGGTCCACCACGCGATGATCGACGGCGTCAGCGGGGCGCAGGTGCTGGAGGCGATGGCGGATCCCGTGCCCGTCGCCGCCGACGCGCGACCCCGGCCGCAAGGGGCGGCTCCCGCGCTTCCCTCTGCACTCGCGGCGTTGAGCCCTCAGGCGCTCTTGGCGACGGCGCGGGACGCCGTCGAGGCGGCCTCGACCTTCGGGTCGATGATCGTGCAGCCATCCTCGACGCTTCCGTTCAACGGCCCCATCACCGATGCGCGCCGCATCGTGTGGGCGTCGTTCGCGCTCGACGACTTCCTCGCGATCCGGGGGACGGTCGGCTGCAAGGTGAACGACGTCGTGCTGGCCGTCATCGCCGGTGCGCTGCGTCGCTACCTGCACGCGAAAGGCGTGCGATCCGACGGCCTGCGCGTCCGAACGCTCGTTCCGGTGAGCGTGCGGCGCCCCGAGGACCACATGTCGCTCGGCAATCTCGTCACGTCGATGTTCCCGACCCTCCCGATCGATGTCGCCGATCCCATCGCGCGGCTCACCCGCATGAGCGACGAGATGGGACGATTGAAGGAGCGCGGCCAGCCGCGCGCGACGGCGCTCACGATGCAGCTCATGGGACTGCTTCCGGCGCCGGTGAACGCCTTCCTCGCGAGGATCCTCCCGGACGGATCGCCCCTCAACACGGTCTGTACGAACATTCCCGGGCCGCGGGAGCCGCGCCAGATCCTCGGACGCCAGATCACCGAGGTGCATCCGATCGTGCCGCTGTTCTCGGGCATGGGGCTCGAGTTCGCGATCCTCAGCTACGCCGGACGGATCTCCATCTCGGCTGCGGCCGAGGCGAACCTCGTTCCCGACGCCGCCGAGATCCCCGGACACCTCCACGCCTCGCTGCAAGAGCTGCGCGACGCGCTCGGGATCGAGACCGGACCCCGGCCGGAGATCGCCGCCGCCGGGCCGCTGGTCGGCGAGCTCATGCGCTCGCGCGTCGTCACCATCGGACCCGGCGAGTCGCTGGCGACGGCGTATCATCTCATGCGGACGCATCGCATCCGCCACCTGCCGGTGACGACCGAGCAGGGACGGCTCATCGGCCTGGTCAGCCACCGCGACCTGCTCGCCGCCACGTCGAGCTCGTTGCTCATGAACGAGGAGAAGCGGGTACGCCTGCTGGGCCTCGCGCGCGTCGTCGACGTCATGGAGACGCACGTGGTGGTGGCGAACGCCTCCGCGCCCGCGGCCGAGTCCGGCGAGCGCATGATCCGTCACAAGATCGGCTGTCTCCCCGTCGTCGAGGCGGAGGAGCGGCTGGTGGGCATCGTCACGGAAGAGGACTTCCTGCGTTGGGCGACGACACACATGGCGCCGGCGGCGCCGCTGCGCGCGACGGCGTGACAACCGAAATGGAGGGAACCACGATGACCAACGATTCGCAGTGGCTTCGGGACGTCCAGGGCATCGAGCAGCTTCGCGACGAGCTGCGCGTCAAGGCGGCGCTCCTGCGGGCCGACCTTCGTGACGAGATGGCGGCGCTGGAGAAGCAGTGGGCCCGGATCGAGCACGAACTGGCTCCCTTGCGCGCGGCGGCAGGGACGACGGCCCGCGAGATCGGGACCTCGACGGTGGCGTTGCTCAAGACCGTGCGCACCGGCTACGAGCGGATACGGGACGCTGCCAAAGGTCACGGCTGAGGGCGGCGCCAGGAGGAAGCCATGGACGAGAGGACTTTTCTGCGCGAGATCGCCGACCAGCTCGGCTGCGACGAGCGGCGCGCCGAAGCGGTCACGTTCGCGGTCTTCGGCGAGCTTCGCGATCGAATCTCGCCCGAGGAACGCCGCGACCTGCGGGCGCAGCTCCCGACGGCTTTGAAGCGCCTCTGGGAGGTCGGCGATCGGACGGATCGCCCGGCGAACAAGGTCCACCGGCACGAGTTCATCGGCCGCGTGCGGCAGCGCGCCGTCCTGCCGGACGACGACGAGGCGGAACGGGCGGTGCGCGCCGTGTTCCACCAGCTCCAGCGGCTGCTCGGCAGCACGACGGGCCGCGAAGGTGAGGCCTGGGACGTCTACAGCCAGCTCCCGAAGGACCTGAAGGACCTCTGGCTCGACGCGGCCCACTGAGCCGTCACGCGCGCCATCGGACGTGAGCGCACCCACTGGCCGGGCGATGGTGCTCGAGCACCCGCACGGACCGCTCGTTCGTCGCGAGCGGAGCGTGCCGGTGCCGGCACCGGGCCAGGTGCTGGTCGAGGTCGTCGCCTGCGGCGTCTGCCGGACGGACCAGCACCTCCTCGACGCCGAGTTGCCCGACATCCCGTACCCGATCGTCCCGGGCCACCAGATCGTGGGTCGGGTCGCCGGCACGGGCGAGGGAGTCGCCGGCCTGCGCGTCGGCCAACGGGTCGGCGTCCCCTGGGTCGGCTACACCTGCGGCGCCTGCGATCATTGCCGGCACGGGCGCGAGAACCTCTGCGACGACGCCCGCTTCACCGGCTACCAGATCGACGGCGGCTACGCCTCGCACTGCGTCGCCGACGCCCGCTACGCGGTCGGGCTGCCGGACGGCTACGCCGACCTCGAGGTGGCGCCGCTCCTGTGCGCCGGCCTGATCGGCTATCGCAGCTTGCGCATGTGCGGCGATGCGACCCGGATCGGCTTCTACGGATTCGGCGCGGCCGCGCACGTGATCGCCCAGGTCGCACGCTGGGAGGGGCGCGAGGTCTACGCGTTCACACGGCCCGGTGATGCGACGGCCCAGGCCTTCGCCACCAGTCTCGGGGCGGTCTGGGCGGGCGGCTCAAACAAGCCCGCCCCCCGACCGCTCGACGCGGCGATCATCTTCGCGGCCGCGGGGGACCTCGTGCCGGTGGCGCTGCGAGCCGTGCGCAAGGGCGGCACGGTCGTGTGCGGCGGCATCCACATGAGCGACGTACCGAGCTTTCCCTACGCGCTGCTGTGGGGCGAGCGCAGTCTGCGTAGCGTCGCGAACCTCACCCGCCGGGACGCCGGGGAGTTTCTGGCATTGGCGCCCCGGGTTCCCGTACGTACCCACACCACCGCGTACCGGCTCGACGAGGCCAACCAGGCCCTGGCCGACCTCCGCAGCGGTCGTCTCACCGGCGCGGCCGTCCTGACCGTCTCCCGGGGAGACCTATGACACGGCCACCTTGATCTGCTGCGCCTTCGTCTGCTTCGCCTTCGGCAACGTGATCTTGAGGGTGCCGTTCTTCAGATCCGCCGTCGCCTTCGCCGCCTCGACCTCGGCCGGCAGACGGACGGCACGCTGGAACGCCCCGTAGCGGATCTCCTGGCGGTAGTAGTTCTTCTTCTTCTCCTCGTGCTCCTTGCGGACCTCGCCGCGCACGGTCAGCACGTCCTCGTCGATCGCGACCTGGAGCTGGTCCTTCTCGACGCCGGGGACGAGCATCTTCACCGTGACCTCGCCGTCGGACTCCGCCACCTCGACCGGTGGCTCGAGCGCGCCGGCGCCCTCGCGGCCGAACACGTCGCGCACCAGATCCTCGAACGCATCATCCCGGCGCCGCAGCGCGCGGAACGGATCCCAGGTCATGAGAGAGCTCATCGGCTTCCTCCTTTTCCTTGCGAGCGTTCGACCAATGAAGCAGTTGCCGTGCCAGATTGGCCGCGGCGCCGGCGCGATGGCGATTCCGAGGGCTGCAAGGCGAATTCGTGTCGCCATCCGATCGATGACAAGCCGAGGTGCGATTCCCCGCGCTCCGTCACGGCGCCACGCCTGGCCGGATCCTTGCACGCCAGGATGCCGTGACGGCCGGAGAGGGATTGTCGGCCCAGCGCTTGCGCGTTCCGGTCGACGGGGTCGTGCTCGAGGCGGATCTCCATCTGCCGGAGCCGCCGCTGGCCGTCGTGGTCGTGGCGCGTTGCGATGCGCCGCATGACGCCGCGATGCGGAGCGATGCCGCCATTGGCGTGTTCGCGGCCCACGGGCTCGCCACGGTGATCGTCGATCTGCTCGTGGCCTCCGAAGTCGCGGAGGCGCGCCGCAAGTTCGACGTTTTCCTGCTGGCGCGGCGTCTCGAGGCGCTGACCGACACCGTCGCACACCTGCCGGCGATGGCCGGATTGCCGGTCGGCTACGTAGCCGCGGGACCCGGAGCGGCCGGGGCCCTGGTCGCCGCGCTCGGCGACCCACGAATCCGTGCCATCGTCTCGGTGGACGGACGGCCGGACCTGGCCGAGGGGGTCCTCGGCAGCGTGACCGTGCCGGTGCTCCTGATCGCCCGAGAGACCGAACGGGGTATGAACGCGGCAGCATTCGAGCGCATGCGCTGCTCGAAAGAGCTGGCCGCGCTGGACGACCGTACGGGCGACACCCCCATCGATTCGATGCTCGCCTGGCTCTCGCGCCATCTCGTGGCCCCCGCCATGGCTCGCCAGGCCGAGTCGGCCCCGGCTCCGAAGGAGGTGCGAGCGCCGCGGCGACGTGGCGTGCTCGCGCGTCGCCGCCCGTCCCCGCCACCGGCGGCGTGACGCCAATCGCCACCGATGTATTGCCGGGTCCTCGCCTGCGATTTCGACGGGACCGGCGCCGTGGACGGTCGCCTGGCGCCCGAGGCCGCCGAGGCTCTCGTGGCGGCTCGGCGATGCGGCATCGTCACGCTGCTCGTGACCGGGAGGGTCCTCGAGGACCTGCAGATCGCCAAGGTCGACCTGGGAGCGTTCGACGGCGTCGTCTCCGAGAACGGAGCGGTGGTGTCGCTGCACGATGGCGGGCAGCGGATCCTCGTCGGCGACCCGCCGCCGGAACGACTGCTGGTCGCCCTGCGCGAGAGCGGGATTCCGTTCCACAGCGGGGCCGTCGTCCTGGGCACCTGGGAGCAGCATGCCGCCGACCTCCTCGGCCTGGTGCGGCGCCTCGGGCTCGATCAGCAGCTCGTCTTCAACCGCGCGGCCCTCATGCTGCTGCCGTCCGGCGTCAACAAGGCAGTCGGGATCGCCCGGGCGCTCGACGAGCTCGGTCGCTCCCCGCGCAACACGATCGCGTTCGGCGACGCCGAGAACGACTGGTCGATGCTCGTCGCGGCGGAGGTGGGCGTCGCGGCCCGAGGGGCGGTGCCGGCGGTGTGGGTCGGTGCGGACGACCGTTTGTCCCAGTCGTCCGGCGAAGGCATCGCGACCTACGTCCGCCGTCTGCTCGAGCAGGACTGCGTGAGCCCGACCCCGGCACGCCGCCACGTCACGCTCGGGACCAGCACGGACGGCACGCCGGCGACGCTGCCCGCGAGCGGGACCAACGTCCTGATCAGCGGCGATCCGCGCGCCGGGAAGTCGTGGCTCGGCGGCCTGATTGCCGAGCGGCTGCTCGTCGAGGGCTATCGGCTATGCGTGATCGATCCGGAGGGGGATCACGTCGCGCTGAACACGCGACCAGACGTGCTCCTCTTCGGAGACGCCCTCGCCCTGCCCGAGCCGACTGCGATCGTGGAAGTGCTCGTGGCGAAGCCGCTGAGCGTGGTGTTGACGCTCGCCTCGTTGTCGCACACGCAGAAGGTCGACTACGTCGGGAGGCTGATCCCCGTCCTCGTCGAGGCGCGCCGGCGCAGCGGGCTGCCGCATTGGACGCTCGTCGACGAAGCGCACTACTTTCTTGACGAAGGCTCCGCGTGCGTCGACCGGCTCGACCCTCGAACCGGGAGCCTGCTGCTGCTCACCTATCGCCCGAGTCAGATCGCGGCCTCGGTATACGCCACGGTCGGTGCGCACGTGGTGACGCACACGACGGTCGACAACGAGCGCTACTTCGTGGACGCCATTCTGCGCGCTGCGGATCTCGGGGACCTCTCCGCGCCGGACGCGCTGGCGACGATCGAGCCGCCGCTCGCCGGCCTGCTACGTCCGGGCTGCACGCCACGCTGGCAGACGTTTCTGCCGCGGGCGCGGCTGACGAGCCACGTGCATCACGCGCGCAAATACATCGACGAGCTTCTCCCGCAGGGCAAGGGATTCTACTTCCAGGCGACTCCGGTGCCGGTCCTCGCCCGCAACGTCGCGGAGTTCTGCAATGCGATCGCGAGCGTGTCGGTCGAGTCGCTGCGACGTCATCTTCTCGCCGGCGATTTCGCGCGCTGGGCGAAGGACGTCCTCGGCGACGAGCCGTTGGCCGCGGGCTTCCGCAAGCTCGAGCACACCGCGCGGACTTCGGGTCGGGTGAGCGCGGCCGAGCTGCTACGACACGTCTACGACCGGTACGCGATCGAGTAGCGGGCACGCCGGAGCTCAGGGGACGATCGTCGTTCCCGTGGTGCCGCGGAGTCCCGTCGCGACCGAACCGAGCTCCGCGATGACGGCCGGCCGCCCCGTCGCCTGCACGAACTCGATGGCGCTCTCGACCTTCGGCGCCATCGATCCGGGCGCGAACACCCCACCGGCGAGGCGCTCGCGCGCCTCGGCGATCCGCATCGTGGGGATGCCTCGCGCCTCCGGCCGGCCGAAGGCGTCGAACGCGCCGGACACGTCGGTCACGAAGACGAGCCGTTCGGCGCCGAGTGCCGTCGCGAGCAGGGCCGCGACCCAGTCCTTGTCGACGACCGCGGAGCGTGCGGCGCGCGCGCCGCGGGTGGTGCTCCGTCGTGCCAGCGCGACCCCCCCGCCGCCACCGGCGATCACGTGGTGGGTGGCGAGCAGGGCGCGGATCGCCTCCAGCTCCACGACCGCGTGCGGGCGCGGCGAGGCGACGACGCGCCGCCAGCCCCTCCCGTCCGGAGTTCGCATCGCCGGCGCCCCGCGCGGCCGCGCGGCGAGGACCGGACCCACCGGCTTGGTCGGCGCTTCGAAGGCACCGTCGTTCGGGTCGACCAGGACGCGGGTCACGAGCGCGACGCACGGCCGCTCGGCGCGCGTCTCGAGCGCTTCGGCCAGCAGGTAGCCGAGCTCCCCCTGGGTCTGGGCGACGTGCACGTCGAGCGACCCGGGATCGCCCAGCTCGGGCGCGGCGAGCAGGCGACCCACCTGGGGCCCGTTGCCGTGCACGACGAGGAGGCGCGCGGTGCGTGCGAGATCGGTCAGCTCGTCCGCGGCGCTGGCGATCGCCGCCCGCTCCGCGTCGAATCGCATGCCCCCGCGGGCAGGGCTCACGGCGTTGCCGCCGAGCGCCACGACCGTGAGGCCGGAGCTCACGCGCCGTCTCGTCGCCCGACCCGAGGCAGTCGCGCATCGAGCAGGGCGCCGAGGCCCGGCTGGTCCACGTCCGCGAACTCGTACCGCGCACGGACGACGGGCGTCGTGAGCGCGAGCAGTGCGGCGAGGTCGATCGGCGTGCCGGAGACGACGACGTCGGCGCGCGCCCCATCGATCGTCTCGGCGAGCGCCGCGAGCTGCGCCGGGCCGTAGCCCATCGCCGGCAGGACGGGGCCGATGTGCGGGTGGCGCGCGTACACCTCGCGGATGGGCTCCGCCGCTGCGCTCCGCGGGTCGACGATCTCGGCCGCTCCCGCGTCGCGCGCCGCCACGAGTCCGGCGCCATGGGGCATCCCGCCGTGCGTGATCGTGGGTCCATCCTCGACCACGAGAACCCGCCGCCCGCGCACGGCGGCCGGGTCGTCGAGCCGGACCGGCGACGCGCCGCGGACGATCGGGGCCCGCGAATTGACGCCACGCACCTCGGCCATGACGGCCGCCACGTCGGCCGGCGTCGCCGCGTCGACCTTGCTGACGACGACGATGTCCGCCGCGCGCAGCACGGCCTCGCCGGGGTGGTACGCCAGCGCCTGCCCGGGCCGCAGCGCGTCGACGACCACGACGTGGACGTCCGGCCGCAGGAACGGGAAGTCGTTGTTGCCCCCGTCCCACACGATGACGTCGCAATCGGCAGCGGCGGCCTGCACGATGGCGCGATAGTCGACGCCAGCGAACACGACGTTGCCGGCGGCGAGGTGCGGCTCGTACTCTTCGCGCTCCTCGATGGTGCAGCGAGCGGCGGCGAGATCGGCGCGCGTCGCGAACCGCTGCACGCGCTGGCGCTCGAGGTCGCCGTACGGCATCGGGTGACGGAGGATCGCGACGCGACGGCCCTGCGCGCGGAGCCGGCGGCCGAGCCAGCGCGCGATCGGCGACTTGCCGGCGCCCGTGCGTACGGCCGAGATCGCCACGACCGGCAGGGGAGCTTCGATCATCGCGCCCGTGGGCGAGGGCAGCACGAAGTCGGCGCCGGCTGCGAGCGCCCGCGACGCGCGGTGCATCACGTCGACGTGGGAGACGTCGCTGTAGGCGAACACGACTTCCGTGGCGCCCGTCCGCCGGCACACCTCCTCGAGGTCGTCTTCGGCCTCGATCGGGATGCCGTCGGGGTAGCGCGGACCCGCGAGCGAGGCGGGATAGCGGCGCCCGGCGATGCCGGGAATCTGCGCGGCCGTGAAGGCCACCACCGCGACCGAAGGATCGTCGCGGTAGCGCTCGTTGAAGGTGTGGAAGTCGCGGCCCGCCGCGCCGAGGATGACCAGGCGTCTCATGCGCCCGTGCCCGAGGGCGGTTGGCGCAGGGCGCGCAGGCGCTCGACGTTCGCATCGAGCGCCGCATCGATCGCGGCGTTGACGGTCCCCGCGGCGAAGCGCCCCTCGGCGTCGCGCTCGCCCGCGGCGCGACCCGAGAGGAGCGCGATCGCCTCGTCGACGCTCGCCACGGCGTGGACGTGGAAGGTGCCCGCGCGGACCGCCTCCACGACGTCGTCGCGAAGCATCAGGTGGATCGTGTTGACGGCCGGGATGATCACCCCCTGCCGACCGCTGAGGCCGCGGCTCAGGCAGAGGTCGAAGAAGCTTTCGATCTTCTCGTTGACACCCCCCACCGCCTGCACGTCCCCGTGCTGGTTCACGGCGCCGGTGATCGCCAGGTCCTGGCGCAGCGGCAGGCCCGCGATGCTCGAGAGCAGCGCGCACAGCTCGGCCGCCGACGCGCTGTCGCCCTCGACGCTCTCGTACTGCTGCTCGAACGTGAGGGTCGCCGACAGCGCGAGCGGCCGGGCGCGCGCGTGTCGGCCGGCGAGGAAGCCGGTGAGGATCATCACGCCCTTGGAGTGCAGCGGGCCGCCGAGCTTGGCCTCGCGCTCGATGTCCACGACGCCGGGCTCGCCGCCGAGGAAGGTCCGCGCCGTGATCCGCGTCGGCCGCCCGAATGCGTGATCGCCGAGGGTGAGGACGGCGAGACCGTTCACCTGGCCGACCACCTCGCCCGCGGTCGCGATGGCGAGGGTCCCCTCGGCAGTCATGCGCGCGAGCCGCTCCTCGACCAGGTTCGCCCGCTGGCGTCGCTCGTCGACGGCGCGCGCGACGTCGTCCCGCCGGACGAGGGCGTGCTCGTTCGTGGCCGACCAGAAGACGGCTTCGCGGATGAGGTCGATCAGGTCACCCAGGCGTGACGTCAGGCGGTCCTGGTGCCACACCGTGCGCGAGCAGTGCTCGATCAGCCGGGCGACGCCGTCGGGTGCGAAGTGGCGAAGCCCCTCCTCGCGGCACACGTCGCCGACGAAGCGCGCGATCAGCATCTCGAACTCCGGCGTACGCGGCAGCGAGTCGTCGAAGTCGACCTTCACCTTGAAGAGGGCGCGGAAGTCCTCGTCGAGGGCGTGGAAGAGATAGTAGAGGTAGGGGTTGCCGATGAGGACGACCTTCACGTCGAGCGGGATCGGCTCGGGCGCCAGGCTGGTCGCGCTCACGAGGCGCAGGTCGGCGAACGGCTCCTCGATGCGGACGGTGTGACTCTCGATCGCCTTCTTGAGCGCCTGCCATGCGCCGGGGTGCGCGAGGACGTCCTTCACCTCGAGCAGCAGGTAGCCGCCGTTGGCCCGGTGGAGCGCGCCCGCCTGGAGCAGGGTGAAGTCGGTCACCAGCGTGCCGAATTGCACGTGATGCTCGATGCGTCCGACCAGGTTCGCGAAGCTCGGTGCCTCCTCGACGATCACCGGCGCGCCCGTGTCGGCGGTCCGGTCCACCAGCACGTTCACGCGGTAGCGTTCGAGAAACGCGCCCGGCGGCGCCATCCAGGGCAGGGCCGGCGGGCGCTGCTCGGCCAGCTGGGCGAACTCCTCGGCGTGCTCGATGAGGTCGGCCGCCACCTGCTCCAGGTAGCGCGCCACCGCGTCGAGGCCGGTGAAGCGCTCCCGGACCTCCTGCACGAGCGGGCGGATCGCCGCCGCTCCCACCTCGTGGACGAGCCGGCCATGCGTGTCGCGCGCGTCGCGCTCGTGCTCGCGCAGGCGGCGCAGCGTCTCCTCGAGCCGCTCGTTGAGGGCGGTTCCGGCGGCGTTGATGCGCGTCTGCTCCGCCTCGGGCAGCGCCGCGAAGTCCTCGGCGCCGAGCGCCTTGCCGTCCCGCGCCGGCGCGATCGCGAGGCCTCCCGGCGTGCGGACGATCACGAAGCGCTGGGCCTCCACCTCCTGCTCGAGGGCGGCCATCTCGGCCTTCTGGCGGGTCGTGAGCTCGTCGAGGATGCGCGCCTTCTGGTGGCCGAAGGCTTCGCCCTCGAACGCTCGCGGCACCCGTCCCTTGCAGTCGTCGACCAGGCGCTGCATGGCGGCGCGCAGCTCGCGTCCGCGCCCGGCCGGGAGCGCCAGCGCGACGGGGCGATAGGGGTCGGTGAAGTTGTGGACGTAGCACCAGTCGGGTGGTGCCGCTGCCTCGCGCGCCGCCGCCTCGATCACGCGCCGGATCGATCGCGTCTTGCCGGTCGCCGGCGGCCCGAGCACGAAGAGGTTGTAGCCGGCGTGCCGCATGCCGATGCCGAAGCGCGTCGCCCGCGTGGCCCGCTCCTGTCCGACGATGCCGTCGAGCGCGGGGAGGTCCGCGGTCGAGGCGAACGGAAAGGTGGCCGGGTCGCAGGCCGCACGCAGCCGCGACGCGTCGACTCGCCCGGAGGGGGCCGCCGCCCGCTCCATCAGGGGGGGCCGTAGGGGGCAAAGGGATGCGCGCGGGGGAGGCCGCGCGCCTCGGCGTCGGTGACGGGACGGACGGCGTGCGTCTCGTCGATCCAGATCCACTCGTCGAACTGGTGGGGCAACACGGCATGGAAGTAGTGGCTCTGGAGCTCGGTGTCCGGACGGTAGACGACGCCGATCGCACGCTCGAGCCGCGCGGCGGCGAGCTCCTCGCGCACCTCGGGCCGCGCCGGCGCCCGAAGCGGCAGGAAGAACGCGGGCAGGCGGGCGTCGTGACAGAGGCGCTCGTAGCTCTCGGGGTGGGAAGGCCGCACGTCCATGACGTGCATCGGGCCGTCCCAGTCGTGCGCGGCAGCGACGCTACCGTGGTCGGTGCCGAACCCGACGAGATACGCGCCGTCGCCGAAGGTCGTGCGACAGAGGTGCCCGACGTTGAGCTCGCCGCGAACGCCCATCTCGGTGGCCGCGGCGTCGCCGAGGTGCGAGTTGTGCTCCCACAGCACGGCCTTGGCGCCCGGACCGTGGAACCGCAGGAGCGACTCCAGCGTCTCGAACATGTGGCGGTCGCGCAGATTCCAGGACGCGCTGCCGCCGTAGTACATGACGCGATAGTAGGCCTCCGCGTTCGCGACCACGCGGGCGTTCCCGACCGCGTCGAGGAAGTGCTCGCCGTCCTGCGCGGCGTAGTCGAGCTCGCGCGCCAGCATGTCGCGCAGCATGGTCACCACCTCGTCCTCGCAGGCCCGGTAGCTGCCGGTCACGGCGGCGCGACCGTAGGTCGCCGGATCGCCCTCCCACGGCATCAGCGCGCCGTAGCGCTCGCGCGCCACGCGCGCCGCGGCGGGGTCCACGCGATCGAGGTAGTCGAGCACGAGGCGGATCGACCGATACAGGCTGTAGAGATCGAGGCCGTAGAACCCGACCGGCGTTTGCGTCCGGTTCCATTCGCGCAGCCACTCGACGAAGGCGCCCACCTCGTGGTTGCGCCACATCCATTGCGGAAAACGCGAGAACGCGCGCCACTCGGGCCGCACGGGCGCGGCGACGCCCTTCACGTATCGATCGGTGCGCGCGGCGTCCGGCCAGTCCGCCTCGGCCGCGACGATCGTGAAGCCGCGCCGGCGCACGAGCTCCTGGGTGATGCGTGCGCGGAGGGCGTAGAACTCCGACGTGCCGTGCGTCGCCTCCCCGAGGCAGACGATGCGGGCGTCGCCGATCCGCTCGAGGAGCGCTCCGACGTCGGCGTCGGAGACCGGCCCCCCGATGGGCTCGCCGACTTCGCGCAGCAGGCTGCTCACGCTGGCGCGGCCGCTCGGGACCCGCGGGCTCCCGGTCCACGCCGCCTCGTCCCAGCCCTGCGCGCCGATCAGCGGCACGAAGCGGACGTCGCCCAGATCCTCGCGTTCGAGCCGACCGCTCGCCATGCGCTTGACGCGCACGAGGCGTTGCAGCGAGCGATCGGCCCCGATCGGGATGACGAGCCGCCCGCCGGCGGCGAGCTGCTGGAGGAGCGCTTCGGGGACGTCAGGGCCGCCCGCCGTGACCACGATCGCGTCGTACGGCGCGTGCTCCGGCCAGCCGAGCGTCCCGTCGCCGTGCAGCACGTGGACGTTGTGACAGCCGACCTCGCGCAGGCGCGCAGCCGCGGCCTCGGCGAGACTCTGGTGGCGTTCGATGGTCCATACCTCGCGGGCGATCCGACCGACGATGGCCGCGGCATAGCCCGATCCGGTGCCGATCTCGAGCACGCGATCCTCGGGCCGCAGCTCCAGGGCCGCCGTCATCAAGGCGACGATGTACGGTTGAGAGATCGTCTGGCCCTCGGCGATCGGCAACGGACAATCCTCGTAGGCGAACTCGGCGAGCCGGGGCGGGAGAAATGCCTCGCGCGGGATCGTCCGCATGGCTTCGAGGATGGCGGGATCCCGGATGCCACGGGCGGCGATGTGCCGGCGCACCATGGTCTCTCGGGCTGCGCGGAGGTCGGACATCGCCACATGGAGCAGGCGATGTGCCAAAGCCGTATGGCGGAAAGGATCGTCGTCGATTCCGATCGGAGCGAACGCCTCGACGCGCCCCTTCTCGTTTCTTGGGCGCATCGGCCCCGCCCGGGGCTGGCACGATCGGTGCAGCGGGATATGGGTATGGTGATGATGTCCCTTCGCCCAGTAGCGCTTGCGATCCTGATCGTCGCGGCGGCATCGCGGCCGGCCCCCGCCGCGACCGGCGCCGCCTCGCTCACAGGTACGAGCCGGCTCGCCGCGAAGGGCTGCGGCGCCGACCGCGAGCCGCTCGTGGCGACGGTGACGGTGCGGGACGACGGTACGTGGAGCGCCGAGTCGCCCGGCGACCAGTCCTCCGGGACCTACACGTCGGTGGGTAGGACGGGAAGGAAGCTCGCATTCGCGTTCGACGCCCCGACCCTCACGGCGCTGACCGGCAGGATCGTGGAAGGCGTCTCCGGCCTGTGCAACGTGTCGGGTGTCGTCATCACGTCCAGCCGCGCGAAGGCGCTGACGCTCACGATCAACCGCAAGCTCACGCGAGCCAAGCTCGTGCTGCGCTACGTCTTCGCCGGCACCGCCGGTGGGCGCCGGGGGACGGCGACCTACACCGCGCGCGCCGCGGGACCGTGGACGCCGCAATAGCCCGCGTGCCGGCGGCGACCGAGCCGCCGCCGATCGTGGGCCTCACCACCGAGGAGGCGCGGCTGCGGCTGCGCCAGGTCGGGCCGAACGAGGTCGCGCCCCCACCGCGTTTTGCGGCGCTGCGCGCGCTCGCGGGGTACGCGACCAATCCGCTGGTTCTCATCCTGGTCGCCGCGAGCATGGTGTCCGCCGCGCTCGGCCAGGTGCCGAGCGCCCTGATCGTCCTGCTGATGGTGGTTCTGTCCATCGTCCTCAACTTCGTGCAGTCCTATCGCTCGCAGCGCGCGGCAACGCTGCTGCGCGACCGGATCGCGCCCATGGCGACGGTGGTGCGCGACGGGCGCATGGCGGTCGTCCCGGTGCGCGAGGTCGTCCCGGGCGACGTCGTCCACCTGGCCGTCGGCGATCTCGTGCCGGCCGACGCCCGTATCGTCGCGGCGAAGGACCTCTTCGTGAACGAGGCGGCGCTCACGGGCGAGTCGGTCCCGCGTGAAAAGCACGTGGCGGCCGATCCGGCGATCGGGATGATCTATCGCGGCACCTCGGTCACGAGCGGCATTGGAACCGCGGAGGTCCTGCGGACGGGGACCGCCACCCAGTTCGGTCACATCGCGGCGACACTCGCCGCCCGGCCCCCCGAGACCGAGTACGAGCGGGGGACGCGTGAGTTCGGCGTGCTCGTGCTGCGGATCGTCGTGTCGCTGGTCCTGTTCGCCTTTCTCGCCAGCGCCTTCGTGCGCCACGAGCCGTTCGAGGCGTTCATGTTCGCGGTCGCGCTGGCGGTCGGGCTCACACCCGAGCTCCTGCCGATGATCGTCGCGGTGACGCTCGCGCGCGGCGCCGTGCGCATGGCGCGCCAGAAGGTGATCGTGAAGCACCTGGCCGCGATCGAGAACCTGGGGAGCATGGACGTCCTGTGCTGCGACAAGACCGGGACCCTGACCGAGGGGCGCATCACCGTCGACCGGCACGTCGACCTCACCGGGCAGGACAGCGAGGCGGCGATCCGTTTCGCGGCGCTCAACAGCTTTCACCAGACGGGGCTCCGCAGCCCGATGGACGAGGCGATCCTGCAGCACGAGCACCCGGCGGTCGAGGGTTCGCGCCTCGTCGACGAGATCCCTTTCGACTTCACGCGCCGGCGGCTGTCGGTCGTGGTGGAAGAGGGCGGGCGTACCGTGCTCGTCGCCAAAGGCGCGCCCGAGAGCGTGCTCGCGGTGTGCACGGCGGTCGAGATCGCCGGCGTCGCGAGCCCGCTCGACGACACGGCACGCGCGCGAGCCGAGGCGTTGGTCGGGGACCTCGGACGGAAGGGGTTTCGCGTTCTCGCCGTCGCCTACCGCACGGTCGCGCCGCAGGCCTCCTTCGGCGTCGCGGACGAGCACGATCTCGTGCTGGTGGGGTTGGCGGCGTTCTTCGATCCGCCGCTGCCGGAGGCGGCGGAGACGATCGCCGCCCTCGCCGCCGACGCCGTCACCGTCAAGATCCTCACCGGCGACAGCGCCGAGGTCGCCGAGCACCTGTGCGCGACGGTCGGGATCGATGCGGGCCGCATCGTTCGCGGTCCCGACATCGACCCGCTGTCGACGATGGCGCTCGGCGCGCTCGCCGAGCGGACCACCGTCTTCGCCCGCATCACGCCTGCTCACAAGGATCGCATCGTGCGCGCGCTGCACGCGCGCGGACACGTGGTCGGGTGCATCGGCGACGGCATCAACGACGCCTCCGCGCTGCATTCGGCGGACGTCGGGATCTCGGTCGCCGACGCCGTCGACGTCGCGCGGGAGGCGGCCGACATCATCCTGGTCGAGAAGCGCCTCGCCGTGTTGCACGATGGGATCGTCGAGGGCCGGCGGAGCTTCGGCAACGTCATGAAGTACGTGCTCATGGGCACGAGCTCGAACTTCGGGAACATGCTCTCGATGGCGCTCGCGTCCCTGCTGCTGCCCTTCCTGCCGATGCTGCCGCTCCAGATCCTGCTCGCGAACTTCCTCTACGATTGCTCGCAGGTGGCCATTCCGACCGACGAGGTCGACCGGGCGGACCTGGCGGCGCCACGCGGCTGGGACGCGGCATTCATCCGCCGCTTCATGCTCGTGCTGGGCCCCCTGAGCTCGGTCTACGACCTGGCCACCTTCGCCGTTCTGCTCTGGCTCTTCCAGGCCGATCCGTCGCTCTTCCGGACGGGCTGGTTCGTGGAGTCGCTCGCGACCCAGACGCTCGTCGTCTTCGTGATCCGGACCCGGGAACGTCCCTGGCGGAGCCGTCCGAGCCCGGCGCTCGTCGGGGGAGTTCTCGGCGTGGTCGCGATCGGCATCGCCCTGCCGTTCTCGCCGGTCGCGAGCCTGCTCGGGTTCCACGCGCTTCCCGGGTCGTTCTTCGTCTTCCTCGCGGTGGTCGTTGTCACCTACCTCGCGATGGTCGAGCTCCTGAAGACGCGCCTCGGCGTCTGGACCCCGGGCGGTCCGGCCCGCGCAGCGGTCACGAGCCCGCGAGCAGCATGAGCGCCCGCACCAGGGCGGCCGCGAGCAACGCGATCACCAGCCACCGCACGACGCGGCGCACGGGGTGCGCCGGGGAGGAGGGGTCCGTGCTCATGCGACCACGACCTCCGGCTCGATGCGGACGGCCGACGTGATCGACCTCGCGACGAAGCAGGCGTCGTGCGCCGCGTCGACGAGGGCGCGCGCCTTGGCGGCATCGCCGCCGGGTGCCACGACGATCCGCGGCCGCAGCACGACCTCGGTGATGCGCATGCCCCGATCGACCGCGGCGAGCGTCGCCACCGCGTGATCCTCGTAGCGCGCGACCGCGACGCCGGCGCGCTTCGCGAGCGCGAGGTAGGTGAGGAGCTGGCACGACGCGAGCGAGGCGACGAAGAGCTCTTCGGGCGAGAGACGCGTCCCGTCACCGTGAAACTGCGGCGGCGCCGACATCGCGAGGTCCGGCCGGCCGGTGAAGGAGACGACGTGAGCGAGCATCGCGCTCCCGTCCTGCGGCGTCCACTGGAGCGTGGCCTCGAAGCGGTGCGCCGGGCGCGACCCACGCGAGGCCGGCGGCGGTGCCGTGTGGGCGCGAACGTAGCCCTCGCAGCCGGCGAGCGTGGCGAGCGCGGGGTAGTCGCTCTCGGGGATGTCGATGCCGAAGCCCTCGTGCAGGCCGATCACGAAGTTGAGGAAGTCCATCGAGTCGAGGTCGTACTCGTCCCGCAGCACGGCCTCCGGGCGGACCGTCTCGGGATCGACCTCGGGGGCGACGCGCACGAGCGCGGCGAGGATGCGCCGGCGGACGTCGTCGGGCGTCATAGCGCCTCCGGGGCAGCGAGCCGCCGCGCGACGCCGGCGAGGAAGGCGGCGGCGTGATGCCCGTCGGTCACGCGATGGTCGGCGGCGAGCGTCGCGGTGACGACCGGTGCGGCCACCACCGCGCCACCGTCGCACCACGGGCGCTGCACGACCGTGCCGAAGCCCACGATGGCGACCTGCGGCGGGTAGATCACGGGGAAGACGGTCTCGACGCCGTTGTCGCCGAGGCTCGTGACCGTGATCGTGGGGCTGCCGAGCTCCGAACCCCGCAGGCGCCCGGCGCGGGCGCGGCTCACGAGATCCCGGAAGCCGGCCATGAGCTCGGTCAGGGATCGGCGGTCGGTATCGAGGAGCGCCGGGGCGACGAGGCCACCACCGCGAAGCGTGATCGCGACCCCGACGTGCACCGCCTCGCGCGCGACCGGCCCCCCGTCCTGCCAGACCGCGTTCAGCTCGGGCGCGTCGTGGAGCGCGAGCGCGACGGCCTTCACGAAGAGCAGGCCGAGCAGGAGGCGCTCGCCCACCGGCCGGCTCCCGTTCGTTCGCGCCAGCCAGCTGGTCGCGGCGCGGAGGTCGACCGTGGTCGCGAGGTAGAAGTGGGGAATCTCGCGCTTCGACCGGCTCATGGCGGCGGCGATCGCCCGCCGCATGCCGCCGGCCGGGGCCGACCCGGCGGCGGCATGCTCGACGTCGGCGACGGTGATCGCGGCGTCGGGTCCGCTGCCCGCGACGTCCTCGATGCGCACGCCGAGGTCGGCGGCTCGCCGCCGTGCGGCCGGCGAGACGCGCGCGCGCGTCGCGGGCGCCGGGCTGCCCACCGCAAGTACGACCGGCGGCGGTGCGGGGACCGGCGGCGGTGCGGGGACGGGTGGCGGCAGGGCCGCCGGGGCGCCGTCGGACACGGGGGCCGCGTCGCCGCGAATCGTCGCGAGCGGCGTCCCGACGGGCACCTTGGTTCCGGGAGCGACGAGGTGCCGCTCCACGACGCCGCTCTCGTACGCCTCGATCTCGATCAAGCCCTTCTCGGTTTCGACCTCGGCCACGACGTCGCCGCGCGTCACCCGATCGCCGGGCCGGCAGCGCCACGCGACGAGCACGCCGGCTTCCATGTCGGCGCCGAGGATCGGCATCACGAGGTCAGCCATGCCGCCCCATGAGCGCGCGCGCGGCGGCGGCGATGGTCGCGGCCTGAGGCAGTGCCGCATCCTCGAGGTGCTTCGGATAGGGCAACGGTACCTCGGCACCGCAGATCCGGCCGATCGGCGCGTCGAGGTCGTAGAAGACCTGCTCGGCGAGCGAGGCCGCGATCTCGGCGGCGAAGCCGCCGGTCCGCCAGGCCTCGTCGACCACGATGGCGCGGCGGGTGCGCGCGACCGACGCGGCGATCGTCGGCAGGTCGAGCGGGCGCAGCACGCGCACGTCGACGACCTCGGCCGAGACGTCCTCACGCGCGAGCGCATCGGCGGCGGCCAGCGCCTTCGGCAGCGCGGCGCCGAAGGCGACGAGCGTGAGGTCGCGTCCGGCTCGGCGGACGAGCGCGTGGCGCAGATCGGCGGGACCGGCCGCCTCGTCGACCTCGTCCTCGACGGGGTAGAGCACCGCGGGCTCGAACAGGAACACGGGGTCCGGCTCGCGCATGGCGGCGAGCAGCATACCGCGCGCGTCGGCCGGCGTCGCCGGCACGGCGACGCGGATGCCGGGCACGTGGGCGTACCATCCCTCGAGGCTGTGCGAGTGCTGCGCGGCGAGCTGGCGGCCGCCCCCCGTCGCCATGCGGACGACGAGCGGGACCGAGATCTGGCCGCCCGACATGTGCCGGAGCGTGGCGGCGTTGTTCACGATCTGGTCGAGCGCGAGCAGGCTGAAGTTGACCGTCATGATCTCGACGATCGGTCGCATGCCGCCCATGGCGGCTCCGATGCCGGCGCCGAGGAAGGTGGACTCCGCGAGCGGGGTGTCGCGCACGCGCTCGGGGCCGAACTCCTCCAGTAGCCCCTTGCTGCACGCGAACGAGCCTCCGTACGCGCCCACGTCCTCGCCCATGAGGAATGCGCGCGCGTCGGTCCGCAGGATCTCGCGCAGCGCCGAGCGAACGGCCTCGCGATAGGTCATGCGCACGACGTCGTCTCCGGCGCGTCGGCGGTGTAGACGTCGCGCACCAGGCCGTCGAGCGGCTCCCACGCCGCCGCCTCGGCCGCGGCGACCGCGGCGGCGATCTCGGCCGCGACCTCGGTCTCGAGCGCCGCGAAACCGGCGTCGTCGAGCCGCCCTGCGCTCCGCAACGTCGCCGCGAACGCCGGGAGGGGGTCGCGCAGCTTCCACTGCTCGACCTCGGCCTTGGTGCGGTAGAGCTCGGGGTCGTACATCGAGTGGGCGCGAAAGCGATAGGTTCGTGCCTCGATCAAGCGCGGTCCACCGCCGTTCCGGATCGCGGCTCCGTGCGCCGCGACCGCCGTCTCCACGGCGTGCAGGTCCATCCCGTTCACCGCCTCGGCGGGGACACCGTAGCCGTCGGCCTTGCGCGCGATGTCGGGCTGCGCCTGGTGCCGCGCGACGTGGGTGCCCATCGCATAGAGGTTGTTCTCGCACAAGAACAGGACGGGGAGCCGCCAGAGCGCGGCGAGGTTCATCGCTTCGTGGAACTCGCCCTCGGCGACGGCGCCGTCACCGAACAGGCACAGCGTGATGGCGGCGCGTTGCTGCATCTGGTCGGCGAGGGCGAGGCCGACGGCGAGCGGGAGGCCCCCGCCCACGATCGCGTTCCCGCCGTAGAAGCGGCGCCCGACGTCGAAGAAATGCATCGAGCCGCCGCGCCCGCGGCAGCACCCGGTCACCTTGCCGAAGAGCTCCGCCATCAGCGCGGCCATGGGGACGCCGCGTGCGAGGGCGTGGCCGTGCTCGCGATAGGTCGACACCACGTTGTCGCTGGCCGACAGCGCGGCGAGGGTGCCGACCGAGACGGCCTCCTCGCCGATGCACAGGTGCAGGAAGCCGCGGATCTTGCCCTGCGTGTAGAGCTCCGCGGCCTTCTCCTCGAAGCGTCGGATGCGCAGCATCTCGCGCAGCGCGGCACGATCGTCGGTCACACCGGGTCCTCCAGCATCGACGTGTCGCCCTCCGGAAGACCGAGCTCCCGCGCCCGCAGGAGGCGGCGCATGATCTTGCCGCTGCGCGTGCGCGGCAGCGTCGAGCGGAACTCGAGCTCCTTCGGGGCGACGACGGCGCCCAGCCGCTTGCGCGCGTGAGCGACGATCTCGCGCGCGAGGGCGTCGGTCGGATCGACGCCGGGCTTCAGGGTGACGAAGGCCTTCACGATCTCCATCGCGACCGGATCGGGCTTGCCGATCACGCCCGCTTCGGCGACCGCCGGATGCTCCATCAGCACACTCTCCACCTCGAACGGCCCGATGAGGTGTCCCGACGTCTTGATGACGTCATCGCCGCGTCCGACGAACCAGAAGTAGCCGTCGGCGTCGCGGCGCGCGAGATCGCCGGTGAGGTACCAGCCGCCGGCGAAGCACTTTCGATAGCGCTCGTCCTCGTGCCAGTAGCCGCGGAACATCGACGGCCATCCGGGCGCGAGCGCGAGCTCGCCCTGCACGTCGGGCTCGTGCACGACGGCGGCGCCGCCGCCGGCCTCGCGGCGCACGATCGCGGCGGTGACGCCGGGCAGCGGGCGCCCCATCGAGCCGGGGCGCACCTCCATGGCGGCGAAGTTCGCGATCATGATGCCGCCCGTCTCGGTCTGCCACCAGTTGTCGTGGAACGGGATCCCGAAGGTCTCGTGGCTCCAGATCACGGCCTCGGCGTTGAGCGGCTCGCCGACGCTCGCGAGGAAGCGCAGCGCCGAGAGATCGCGCGCGCGCGCCTCGGCGGCTCCGGCCTTCATGAGCAGTCGGATCGCGGTGGGCGCGGTGTACCAGACCGTGATGCGCTCGCGGGCGAGCGTGTCGTACCAGCGGCCGACGTCGAACTCCGCTTCGTCCACCACGCAGGTGGTGCCGAGGGCGAGCGGTGCCACGATCCCGTAGGAGGTGCCCGTGACCCAGCCGGGGTCCGCCGTGCACCAGTAGACGTCGTCGGGATGCAGATCCAAGGCGAGGCGCCCCGTCGCGTGATGCGCGACGACCGCCTCGTGGACGTGCAGCGCACCCTTCGGCCGGCCGGTCGTTCCGCTGGTGAAGTGCAGGAGCGCCGGCGTCTCGGGGCGCGTAGGGGCGACGGCGCGACGGGGCGTCGCGGCGCGCAGCAGGGTGGCGAGATCGCGCGTGCCGGGCACCGTCGTCACGGCGCCGAGCTCACCGGCCAGCAGGACGTGCTCGAGCTCGGGGAGCGCCGATCGCAGCGCTTCGACCTTGCGCCGATGGATCGCCTCGGTCGTGACCAGCACGCGCGCGCCGCCGAGCGCGAGCCGGGCACGGATCGGCTCGGGGCCGAACGCCGAGAAGAGCGGGCAGAAGACGGCGCCGTGGGCGAGCGTGCCGAGCGCCACCGCGAACAGCTCGGGCACGCGGCCGAGCAGCGCATAGACGCGATCGCCGCCGCGGACGCCGAGGTCGTCGAGCACCGCTGCGAACCGACCCGTGAGATCGGCGAGCTCCGCGTAAGTGACTTCGCGACGCCCGCCGCCGCGCCCGAGCCAGCGGAGCGCGATCCGGTCGCCGCGCCCCGCGGCGACGTGCCGGAAGACCGCCTCGTGCGCGATGTTGAGGCCGCCGTCGGGCAGGCCTTCGAGCTCCGCTCGCGCCTCCTCCCAACGAAACGCCGCACACGCCGCGTCGTAGTCGGTGAGGTTCGGCGGGACACGGAAGCGTGCTGGCTTGTGGATCCGGGCGCGGTCCTCCTGCATCGTCGAGAAGCGCCGGGTGCAAGGGACGTTCCGTCCCTTCGTGCGGACCGTGGGGCGGCCCGTATCAGATTTGGGAAGACCTTCCCTTGGGTGGGGCGGTGGCGCGGCATGCCGGTTGCTCTCTTCGGCGGTGGAACCATGGATGCCACGCTCGTACAGACGCTGTGGTTCTTCGTGCCCGCCTACCTCGCGAACATGGCGCCGGTCTTCGTGCGCGGACACCTCGCCTGGCTCGATCGGCCGCTCGACGGCGGCCGCATGTTCGCCGGCCAGCGGCTTCTCGGGGCGCACAAGACGTGGCGGGGGGTCGTCGCGGGAACGGTGGTCGGCGCGCTCGTCTTCCTCGGACAGCAGCTGCTGTCCGACGCGGGCATTCTGCGCGGGCTGGCTCCGGTCGGCTACGACACGTTGCCCGGCTGGCTCGGCGCCGCCCTCGGCCTCGGAACGGGCGTCGGTGACGCGGTCAAATCGTTCTTCAAGCGCCGCATCGCGATCGCGCCGGGCGAGCCGTGGCTCGGCTTCGACCAGCTCGACTTCATGGTCGGCGCCTGGCTCTTCGCGGCCCCCGTCTACGCCCCGCCGCTCGGGGCCTTCCTGCTCTGCCTCCCGATCGTCGGCGGCGGCAGCGTCGTGGTGACGGCGATCGCCTACGAGCTGGGCATGAAGGAATCTTGGATCTGAGGCGACCACGCGCGGGGCCTCCCGATCCTGAGAAGCGTTCACGACGGCTCGCGGCCCGGGGCTGCCTTGTCCATGGCATGCGAGGTGCTTCCTTGGCCTGCAGGAGGAAGGCCAATGGCGAAGAGCGTGAATGGCAGCCCCGGAGCGAGCATCCGCGAGGCGGTGACGAGGATCCAGCGCGACGGCAAGCAGACGATCGGCCGGGTCGAAAAGCAGGTGCGGCAGTTCGTGCGCCGTGCCCGGGCCGACCTCACGACGGATTCGGCCGCGGTACGCCGGGAGATCGCGACCCGGCTGAAGGGGGCCGAACGTGAGTTCGAGCGCCGCATCGCGACTTTGGAGCGCGGCGTTCGCGCGCAGCTCGGCGTCGCGGGGACGGACGATGTTTCGAAGGTGCTCCGGCAGATGGCGGGGCTCGAGCGCCGCGTCGGCGACCTCGAGCGCCGCATCGAAGAGCTGAGGGAGCAGCTCCACGACGCGCTGCCCTCGGCCCAGGGCTAGCGGGTGGCGTCGAAGCAGCTCCTCTTCCGCTCGAGCGCGCGCGAGAAGATCCTGCGCGGCGCGAGCGCGCTGGCCGACGCGGTGCGCGTCACCCTCGGCCCGAAGTCGAAGTGCGTGCTCATCGAGAAGAAGTGGGGGAGCCCGGTCGTCTGCAACGACGGCGTCACGATCGCGAAGGAGGTCGAGCTCGACGATCCCGAGGAGAATCTGGGTGCCCGCATGCTGCGCGAGGCGGCGTCCAAGACCGGCGAGCTGGTCGGCGACGGGACCAGCACGGCGACGATCCTCGCGCACGCGATCCTCGTCGAGGGTATACGCAACATCGCGGCGGGCGCGAGCGCGATCGACCTCAAGCGCGGGCTCGATCGTGCCTGCGCCCTCGTGACCGGCGCGCTGAAGGATCTCTCCCGCCCGCTCGCCGGCCACCGCGAGCGCGAGCAGGTCGCGACCATCTCGGCGCACAACGACACCCGCATGGGTGCGCTCGTGGCCGACGCGGTCGACAAGGTCGGCCCCGAGGGTGTGATCACGGTCGAAGAGGCCAAGGGCACCGAGACCGCGCTCGAGGTCGTGCAGGGGATGCAGTTCGATCGCGGTTATCTCTCGCCGTACTTCGTCTCCGATCCCGAGCGCATGGAGTGCGTCCTCGAAGAGCCGTGCATCCTGCTTCACGAGAAGAAGATCGTCCTCATGCACAATCTGCTGCCCGTGCTCGAGCAGGTGGTGAAGGCCGGCCGCCCCCTGTTGCTCGTGGCCGAGGAGATCGAGGGCGAGGCCCTCGCGACGCTGGTGGTAAACAAGCTGCGGGGGACTTTGACCGCAGTCGCCGTCAAGGCGCCCGGGTTCGGCGACCGGCGCAAGGCGATGCTCGACGACATGGCGATCCTGACGGGCGGGCGCCTCATCGCCGAGGAGCTCGGCCAGAAGCTCGAGCACGTCACCCTGGCCGACCTCGGACGCGCGTCGCGCGTCGTCGTCACCAAGGACCACACCACCATCATCGGCGGGCGCGGGGACGCGAAGGCGATTGCCGGCCGGGCCGACCAGATTCGTGCCGAGATCGGGCGCAGCACGAGCGACTACGACAAGGAGAAGCTTCAGGAACGCCTGGCGAAGCTGGCGGGAGGCGTCGCCGTGATCCGGGTGGGCGCGGCGACCGAGGCCGAGCTCAAGAGCCGGAAGGAAGCCTTCGAGGACGCCATCAGCGCGACGCGCGCGGCGCTCGCGGAGGGCATCGTGCCCGGCTGCGGCCTGGCGCTGCTGCGCGCGATCGATGTGGTCGAACGCGACGAGCAAGGCGCCGAAGGTGACGAGCGCACGGGCATGCGCATGCTGCGGCTCGCACTCGAGGCACCGACGCGGCAGATCGCCGCCAACTCGGGCGCGGACGGTGGCGTCGTGGTCGAGCGCATGCGCGCGGGCACCGGCGCCCATGGATACGACGCCGCCCGCGGCTGCTACGTCGACCTCTTCGAAGCGGGCATCATCGACCCGACGAAGGTGGTTCGTATCGCGCTCGAGAATGCCGTCTCGGTCGCGAGCGTGCTCCTGTTGACGGAGGCGACGCTCACCGAAATCCCGGAGAAGAAGACACCGGCGCCTGGGATGCCCGAGATGGCATAGCGGCCGGTTCGCCCGTCGCCGTCAGTGGCAGGTCGACGCCCAGGTGCCGGCCGGGTTCCCGAAGGCGTCGGAATCGTCTCGAACGGTGCCAGCGAGAAGACGGGCCCGTCCCGCAGAACGTAGCGCGACCCGAGGTAGCAAATGCCCGCACTCGCCGGTGCCGCATCGCATCTGGCGCCGGGGCGGCGCCTCAGGCGGCCAGCATCCGGTCGAGGCGCTCCCGCTCCAGCGTCGCTCGGATCGCGTGCGGATCGAAGCCGAGATGCTCGCAGAGGGGCACGAACGCGAAGGGCCAACTATGGTCGTCCGATCGGATCCACGCCTCCGCCGCGTGTACGCTCGGCAATCGCTTCGCCGCACCCGGATGGCGATAGATGCGGATCGCGTCGTCGAGGACGGCGGCCATGAGCCGTTGCTCGGGCGTGGGACGCCCAGATCGTTGGGTCGCGGAGAGGAGAGGGATCGTCGTCATACCCCACGACGAAGCAAGTTTCCGGCCAGGCAGGCCCGCTCCTGCGCGGCCAGCTCCTTCCGAGGATCGGGACGCCGGCGGTCGCCCTACTTCTGCTGAATCGAGCGCACGTACTCGGTGATTGCCACGACCTTGGAGCGTGCCTCGTTCTGCGGCCCCTGCGGCGATCCCGCCTCCTCGCGGAAGATCTCGCCCCAGACCGGCATCTGCGGGTCGCCGTGCGCGCGCACCGTATTGCGGCCGTCGATGTCGGCCATCACGCGCGTCACCGGGAACTCCCCGCCGTTCTTCTTGGCGATCTGCGTGAGATCGGTCGGCTTCGGGCGCATGAACGTGCCCGCGATCCCGTCGCCCCTTCCGTCGGGCCCGTGACACGCGCCGCAGTAGCGCAGGTAGGTCTGCTTGCCCGCAACGTCCTCCGCGCGGGCGACCGTGCCGGCGAGAAGCAGTGCAGCGATCAGGGCCGTCGTCGAGATTCCACGCATCGAGGTCCTCCCTTTCGTGCGGCGTCGGAGCAACCGCCGTGCCGCGATGAGGCATGCCGGGACGCGACCCGTCTCGCAGGGGCGACAAAATGGGCGAGGGGGCTTCCTGAAGGCGCGAACCAACCTCGGCAAAGAATCCCCATCAGGCCGTCCTGCCGAAGTCGCGCGAGTACCACCGCTCGGGGCGGATGCGGACCACGATCTCGTTCGTCCCGTTCGGCCGCGTGTTGTCGACGTACGCGTCGCCGACTTCGGCTCCGAGGTACTTGCGGACGACGGGCTTCACGTCGCGCGCGACGTCGGCGGGCGTCGCCGAGCGGACGCGCCCCTGGATGGTCACGTACCTGGGCGGCATCTCCTCGGACTGGACGCAGAACGCGACCCGCGCGCCATCGCGCAGGAGTTGCGCCTTGCGCGCCTCGGGGCGTGTCACGACGACGATCTCGCCGCCCGGCTCGTAGAGATACCACACGGGGACGGACAGCGGTCCGCGGCCGGGCTCGTCGACGGTGAGGATGCCGACGTGCAGGCCGGCCAGGAACTCTTCGCGCTCTGCGCGTGTCAGGGGTGCGGGCACGGCGCCTTCGGACCACGCCCGTCGGGGCGCCGTCAAGCACCCTTCCGATCGCTCGTCGCGCGGGGTAGCGTCGCGTCACCATGCGGACGCGCGATCTCGTGAGGCTCCACAACACCGGCCATCCCGGCATCAACGCGCTCTTCGCGAAGGCGCACTCCGCCGACTGGGACATCGAGAACGACGTCGACTGGAGCGTCGCGGTCGGCGCCGACGATCCCCTCGTCGCACCCGAGTGGGCGGCGTACGGAGGGACACCGACCTTCCGGTCGTTGCCGCAGTCCGTACAGACGTACGCCACCCGCCGCTCCCTGGGGCGGATGCTGAACATCCTGCAGGTGGGCGAGAGCGTGGCCCAGAACGTGTGTGCGAAGCTCGTGCTCGTGCTGCGCGAGGAGGACTACCGCAACCACGCCGCCGCGCAGGCGATGGACGAGGCACGCCATCATCTCGCGTACCGTCGATTCCTCGATCGCATGGGCGAGGAGCCCGAGGACATCGACGGCGGCACGGAGATGATGTTCGACGCGCTCCTCGCCGAGGACGACCCGCTCGAGCTGATCGCGACCGAGCAGTTCTTCCTCGAGGGCTTCGCCATGAGCATCTTCGAAGGCCTGCGCGACCACGCGACGCATCCGCTCCTCCGCCGCGTGATCGAGCTCATCACCCGCGACGAGAGCCGTCACATGGGTTTCGGCGTCCTGTACGTCGCCGAGTGGCTGCGCCGTCAGCCGCAGCCGAAGCGCATCGGCTTCGCCCGCCACTGGCTCGCGCAGATCCTGGGCTCGCTCCTGGACAAGCCGGGTCCCATCTTCCTCTCGCGCGTCGTGCGCCGCCTGAAGGAGGCCGGCGTCCGCGACGCGGAGACGCTCGGGCCCGCGATGCTGCGCGAGCAGCGTGAATTGAACGCGCGCGAGCTCGCCGATGCGGCCTCGGGCGTGAAGGTGCCGCACCTCTTGAAGAGCGCCCGGCGCGCGGGGCTGCTCGCGCCGGACATCGTCGAGGCGCTGGGGCTCGCGAACCAGCCGCTCATCCGCGGCGCCCTGCAGGGGGCGGGCGAGTAGCAGGTCGGTGCGCGTGGCGCTCGCGGTGACCGCCAGTTGAACCGGGGCGGGCCATTGGAATCGCAACTCCCGCGTGATCCCCATGATCGAGCGGCCTCTCGGCTAGCGACGCGCTCAGCGTGGCTCGTGTCGACCGCGCGGTGCGAGCTGCAGCCGGGCGAGAAGCACCGTGATGGCGGCGTGGGCCACCACGGCCGGCCACAAGAGCGGCCCAACCCACTCGCCCGAGATGCCGAGAGACGAGAGGTACACCGTGATGAGCGTGCCGTAGGTCAACATGCCCAACAAGGCCGGGCCCGGCCAGGACGCCACGCTCAAGGCGAACAAGGCGATGCCGGTCACACGACAGATCGGAATGGAGACTCCGGCAGCCTCCGCGCCGAGCAACAGGCGTACGACGACCGGCGGAACGACCAGGAGTGCCGCGCCGGTGGCCGCCTCGACGGCGGCGGCGATGGTCAGTAGGGTCATCGGCCTCGGCGTCTAGTCCTTCGCGCGGGCGACGCGGTCGGCGACGGCCGGAAGCTGCTTGCGATCTTCTTCCGTGTACTGTGCCGGACCGAGCTCGAAGGTCAGCTTGTCGATCGTGCCGGTGAACTTGAACGGGCAATCGTAGCGATACTCGAGGAGGGCGACCGGCGTACGGGTGTCCTCTCCGATGTCGAAGTCTTCGTCCTCCGGGAACGTGATGGGCGTGGTGTGGTCCATGGTGTTCCTGGCCACTTCCTTGCCGTCCACGGACAGCACCCCCGTGCCGCCCTTGCCGAAGCCGGGACCATCGAACTTGAAGTCGAACACGATGGTGTGCTTGCCCGCCTTGAGCTCGGGCCCTTCCCAGGTCGTCCGCTTCAAGTCGAGCAGATTGTAGAGAAACACGGGCTTACCCCGCCCGATGCCCAGCTCGCCCTTGCTCAGGAAGAGGCCGTAGCCGCCGAAGCGCCCGCCCTCCGTGACGATCATGCCTTCCGCGCCGCCATCGGGAATCTCGACCTCGGCCGTGATGGTGTAGGACTTGTCCAGGATGTTGGGGGCGGCGCTGGCCGGCACGCCGCTCAAGGTGCCCGAATACGTGAAGCTCTTTCGTCCGGCCGTCGCGCTCGGACGCGGCGTGAGAAAGCGCGCGAGCGTCGAGTTGTCGAGCGGCAGGACGTCGTACTTCTTCGCTTCGGCGTAGAAGAGGTCCTGCATCTCCTTGAGCCTGTCCGGCATCTTGGCGGCGAGATCGTTGGACTCGGTGGGGTCCTCGTTCAGGTTGTAGAGCTCCCAGTTGTAGCCGGTGATCACGTCCGGCGGCGCAGCGGTGCTCAGCTCCCACGGAATGGTCACCGGGCTCGTCAGCGCCATCCAGCCGTCGTGGTAGATGGCGCGGTTCCCCAGCATCTCGAAGTACTGCGTCGTGTGCCGGGTGGGCGCGGCGGCGTTCGCCTTGTCCCACGTGTACGCCATGCTCACGCCTTCGATGGGACGCTGCCCGATGCCGTCGATGGAGTCGGGCGGGGCGATGCCGGTCGCTTCGAGGATGGTCGGCACGATGTCGATGATGTGGTGGAACTGATGCCGGATGCCGCCCACGTCCTTGATGTGGCCGGGCCACGACATGGCCACGCCTTGCGCCGTTCCGCCGCGATGCGAGGCGACCTGTTTGACCCACTTGAACGGCGCGTCGAGCGCCCATGCCCAAGCCGCCGCAAAGTGTGGGAACGTCCGCTCCGATCCCCAGAACTCGTACCACAGGAACTGATCCTTGACGGGGACGGCCACGCCGTTGAAGGTCGTGAACTCGTTCGGCGTCCCGTTGAGCATGCCCTCGGCGCTCGCGCCGTTGTCGCCGCTGATGAAGATGATCAACGTGTCGTCGAGCTTGCCCATGTCCTCGACGGCCTGAATGACCCGCCCGATCTCATGGTCGGTGTAGGCGAGATATGCGCCGTACACGTCGGCCTGCCGGATGAAGAGCTTCTTCTCGTCCCAACTGAGCGAGTCCCACTGCGGCAAGTCCTTCGGCCATGCCGTCAGCTGGGCGTTGGCCGGCATGATGCCGAGCCGCTTCTGGTTCTCGAGGATCGTCTCGCGGAGCTTGTTCCAGCCGCCGTCGAAGAGGTGCATGTCGCTGATCTTGGAGATCCATTCCGGCGTCGGGTGGTGCGGCGCGTGCGTGCCGCCGGGCACGTAGTAGACGAAGAAGGGTTTGTCGGGAGCGACCTCGCTCAGCTGCTTCATGTACGCGATGGCATCGTCGGCCATCGCCGTGGTGAGGTTCCAACCGGGATTGCCAGCGAAGGGATAGATGGCCGTCGTGTTACGGAAGAGGTTCGGCTGCCACTGGCTCGTGTCGCCGCCGATGAACCCGTAGAAGTAGTCGAAGCCCATCCCGATGGGCCACTGGTCGAACGGTCCGGCCTGGCTCGCCTGGTAGAAGGGCGTGTTGTGGTCCTTGCCGAACCACGAGGTCGCGTACCCGTGCTCCTTGAGGATGCGCCCGATCGTGCCGGTATCCTTCCGGATGACGGAGTCGTACCCCGGGAATCCGGTTGCTGCTTCGCCCACGACACCATAGCCGACCACGTGATGGTTGCGTCCGGTAATGAGGGCCGCGCGCGTCGGCGAGCACAACGCGGTGGAGTGGAACTGCGTGTAGCGCAGCCCCGCGTTCGCGATGCGGTCCAGGGCCGGTGTCGGGATGACGCCGCCGAACGTACTCGGCGCGCCGAACCCGCAGTCGTCGGTCATGATGAGGAGCACGTTGGGTGCGCCCTTCGGCGGAACGACGGTGGGCGGCCACCAGGCCTTGGAGTCCGACGCTTTTTCCTTGATCACACCGCCGAACTTGGGCTCGGGTGGCGGTAGCTGCTTGCCATCGATCGACATCGTGGCGCTCGGCGAGCCCGGAACCCCGTTGATTTGCTGGGCAACGGCCACGGTGCCGAGAGTGGCGATCCCGATCGCTATGACCAGTACCGCCGTGTTGTGTCGACGCATCGTGGCTCCCCTCGCTTGTAGGCAGGCCGTCGATCTCGCAGGCGTCAAAGGCGCGACACCACCCATGCGTAGACGGCCTCTTAGATCGTTTCACCTCCGGCGTCCGCGATCTTGCCATTTCGCGCCACATCGTGCCGGGTGGGCCCCCATCTGTCCGGCCACATGTCGAGATCGAGAGTGCCCGCTCGATGGGGAACGACCGGGCAGTTGCCGGACGGGGCCGCCCGCATGTACGGCGGTCCGAATGTCGTCTCGCCGCGAGTCCGTCGCACGCTTCTGGTTGAGCGACTGGAGCCTCAGCGTCCTCGAGGCCCTGCTCGTCGTCGACATCTTCATCCTCGTTCCCATCATCCAGTTCCGGGAGACGCCGGGCGCAGTCCAGCCCGTCGTCTACTCGCTCTTCGTCGTCGCGGCCACGCCGATCGCGCTCAGGAGCCGCTGGCATCGCGGTGTCACCGTCCTCCTCGGCACGCTCGGCGTCGTCAGCGTCCTCATCCGATGGACGAGCTACGGTCACCCGAGCGCCTGCCTCGCGTGCGCCGACACCGTCGCGTCACTGGCGTTCTGCGTCGTCCTCACCGCCGTGGTCCTCGCCCAGGCGTATGCGCCGGGACCGATCGACCTGCGCCGCATCCAGGGAGCGGTCGCCGCCTACCTGCTGCTCTCCTACGCGTGGGCGCTAGCGTACAAGCTGGTCGCGTTGGGCGATCCCGTGGCCTTCAGCTTTCCGACCACGGGCCTCCCACCACAGACTCTGACGGCCCGGCTGATCTACTTCAGCATGTCGACGCTGACGACGGTCGGGTACGGCGACATCACGCCCGTCAACCCCGTCGCCCGCTCGCTCGCGAATCTCGAAGGAGTGATCGGGCAGCTCTTTCCCGCCCTCACGCTCGCCCGGCTCGTATCGATGCAGATGTCGCATCGCCAGCAGCGAGACGAGTAGGCGAGATACCCTGGGGTTCGTTCCGCCGTTCCGGGCGGTGGTCCCATGACGGCGACGCGATTCCTTCAGGTGGTCGCGCTCGTGGTGCTCGCCCGCGTCGCCGACGCCGCGCCGCTCGTCCTGTGAGAGACGCGCGCTCACACCCTCGTCGCGCGTGCAGCCTGCCGCCGGAAGGAGTCGCCGCTCTCGCTGGCCTCGGTGGGCGCGCCCGGCCCGAGTGGAAATCCGGGAGCGGCGGGCATGCAGGGACCGCCGCCGCTCGAAGCCGTCGACGCCGGCGGCAAGCTCGTCGGTCCCGTGGTCTTCACCGAGGACTTCCTCAATGCGCTCGGGCTCGGGGACGAATTCCAGCTGACGTTCGTGCTCGTGAAGACCTCACCGGTCGGCGAGCCGGTCCTGCTCGGTCTCAATCTCGGCGGCGATCCCACCGGAATCGTCAGCTATGAATCGGGCGACTGCACGGGAACGCCGCTGGTCGGGGGTGGCGGCTCGATCCCGGTCGTGCAGACCGTGGCCGATACGGTGTTCTTCCCGATGACACCAACGACGGCCGGAATGATCAACTCGATCGAGAGGACCAACCGCAGCTACGGCTGCACGTCGATCACGCCGCACGGCGGTTGTTGTCGCACTCAGATATCCGGTATCGGGAACCCGTACGCCGCGGGCACGGTGCCCTTCGCGAACCTCGGCATCGTACGCCCGCTCCACGCAGTGTCGACGATACCCTGACGCGGGGGCGGACGTCGCCCGAGCACGCGACGCGACGAAGCACTTTGCGACCTCGCCGCGGCTTGACGCCCTCGCGAGGGCGAGCGTATGCGACATCCGTTGCCCTGCCGTCTCCTGCTGCTGCTCCTCCTGCTCGTACTCGTCGCAGCGATCCCCGCCGCGGCCGACTTGACGGCGGAGCGGTTCGACGCGATCGCGATCGTGACGACGGGTACGATCCTCATCCCCGCGTCGCCTGCCGCGGGCAACATCCTCTCCGAAGTGCGCCACGACGTGCCCAACGTCTCCAAGGAGCTCACGGTGCGCGGCGGGACCGACACGGCCCTGCACTTCGGTCCGGGGCTGACGTCGCTGTTCGCCAGCCACGCCGGCTTCCAGGGTTTCGTGCGCAGCCGGATGGGCGCTCTCCGGCTCTGGGTGTCGGCCTTTGCCGACGCCTTCCCTACGCGCGTCCTGCTCGGGCCGAACCCGCTACGGGCGTACGCGGGCGTGTCGGTGTCCGGGAGCTTCAGCGAGATCGTCGTGCCCCCGGCCACGACGGGAATACCGGTCGGCAGCCCGACGTCGCTCAACCTGCACGTCCAGTTCGACTGCGTGGACACCAGCGCGGTGCCCGTGGTCGGGAGTCCAGGGTACGGGCTCGGGCATGTCGGCATCTCGCAGACCGTGGGGGCGGACGTCTTCACCGGCGACGGGAGCCGGTTCATCGACGGCCTCGGAACCCGCGAGCAGGGGTGTGGTGGGATCTCCAACGACAAGGTGATCGGTGGTCTCACGGCTGGCGACCCGGTCCTCCTGCAGTTCGGCGTGACGCTCTGGGCGATCGCGATCGCAGGCGACTACTTCCTCAGCAACGTCGGCACGGACATGTCGGACAATTCGGCGAGCGGTCTCGACACCGCCTACGTGCTGGTGACCGACGCCGATGGCCACGGCGTCGTGGGCCAGAGCGGGTTCGATTTCGGCCACGCCCCGCCAGCCGACGAGATCACGGTCACGACGACCACCTCGACCTCGACTACCTTCGTGCCGCCCACCACGCTGCCGACTTGCGCCGCGGAGGCATACTGCGGCGACGGCGTCCATCAGGCCGATTGCGGCGAAGAGTGCGACTGCCCGATGGCGCAGTCGGGCGACGTCGTCGCGAGCTGCGCCGCGGACGTGTCGGTTCCGGCGCTCGCGTCGGCGTGCATGCGCTGCACCGGTTGCCGCGTCGACTTCGAGCCGTGCGGTACGACCTCGACGACCACGAGCACGTCGGTGGCGGACACCTCTTCCACGACCTCCACGTCGGAGCCGGGGACTACGTCCACGAGCACCACGTCCGCACCGGGGAGCTCGACCACGACCACCACGACATTGCCGGGCGGCTGCGACGACCTTGCGGACCTGGCCGCCGTCGAGTGCCTGTGCGCCGGCAATACGGTGCCGGCCTGCGGCGTCACGCCGCCGCCCGGGAGCGTCGCCCACCCGTGGATGCAGGCCTGCAAGGGCGCCCATGCGAGCGACGGCGCGACCCCGGCGAAGGCGAAGAAGCAGCTCGCCAGAGCGTCGCGCCTGTTCGGAAAGGCGGCGGCCGCTCTCGGCCGGCCGAAGGTGTCGCGACGGCTCCCCGCCGCGTGCCGGGACGCGCTCCGCGCCCTGGCCGCCGAGCTGCGTGCGCGCGTCGATGCCGCGCGCGCCGGGCTCTGACGCGGCCGCCGCGCGCCACCACAGCTGGCCTGGCGGTCACAACGATGAGTGACCGCGGAAGCCGAAGTGCGAAAGGGGGGACTTGAACCCCCACGGTTTTACCCACAGGATCCTGAATCCTGCGCGTCTGCCAATTCCGCCACTTTCGCGGGTGGAGTCGGTAGGTACCAACGGCTCCGTGGGGTGTCAACGCGGCGCGACGGTGAATGGGATCTCGAGCGCCGGCGAATCCGCGAAAGCTGCCGACCCCTCCTGCACGACGCGCAGCGCGAGGACGTAGTCGCCCGGCTCCGACGGCGTCCCGACGCGCGCGCCCAGGCGAACCGCGTCGGCCGGCGCGACGTCCCACGGGAGCGGCACGGATTGCGGCGGCGGGACGGCAGCCGACGCCGGTCGCCACTCGGCGAGCAGGGCGACGCGGAACCTCTCGGGCTGATCGGCCGGCACGGCGACGGGCCACGGCGTCTGTCCCGTGTTCTCGACGCGCACGACGGGCGCCGTGAGCCCGCGCGCCTCGACCGAAGCGGGCGCCTCGACGAGCGACAGCGCCGCGCGTGTCCGCCCCGGATCGAGCGCCGACAGCGGCGCTCCGAGGACGGTGCGCCCCGGCTGCGGACCGGACGCGAGCGCTTCGAACCACGCTCCGCGTTCCGGCGCTCGGGCGACGCGCACGAGCGTCCATCCGTCCTCGTCGAACACGACCTGTCCCGCCATCGCGCGCAGGGTGGTCCGCGTCGCGACGTCGCGCCACGCGGCCGCCGGGCGCAGGAGGAGCCAGCGCACGTGCGTGAGGTCGACGATCGCGTCCCATGCGTCGGCGTCGGGCAGGCGCGCGATGAGCGACAGGAGGAGCGGCCGGTGCGCGGCGCGGTAGCCCGTGTAGCCGGTGAGGATCGGACGGTGGTGGATCGTCTCGCCGATCATCGCGTCGACCTCGAGAAGCGCCCACGAGCGGTCCTGGAGCGGCAGCTCGAGCAGCGCGCCCGAATCGGCGACGGCCCCGACGCGAGCGTAGACGCCCCGCGTGGCGCGATCGATAACGCGGTCGGGTGCCCACGCTTGCACGGCCGGCGCGCGATCGACAAGCACCGCGGCCGCCGTGATCAGCGCGATTGCCGCTCCCGCGCGCCCGGGGATCGCGGCGAGGGCGGCGCCCGCCAGGAGCGCCGTTCCGAAACCCGCGAGGACCAAGAACCGCTCCGGCATACGGAAGAACCGGAGGGGCGAGTCCGTGAGCAGCGCGAACGGCAGCGGCAGGTCGATTCCGAACGCCGGCTGCATCGGACCCAGCGCGAAGACGATCCCGACGAGCGCACAGGCGATTCCCAGCACGGCGAGACGGCGCGGCGGTCCGGGACGCAGCAGGCCGAGCACGCCGAACGCCGCGAGGGCGAGCGGAATCGCGCCGAAGCGCGACGGCGCGAACGCGACGAGCTCGGCGCGGTAGCGCGCGGCATCGTCGCGGACGGTCTGCGACATCTGATCCAGGATCGGGCCGAGCGCCGCGCCGCGTGCGAAATACGGACGGGACGCGACCATGAGGACCGCCACGGAGGCGACGAGCGCGAGCCCCGCGAGCGCCGTGTATCGCGCTCGCCCACCCGGGGGCGCGTCGAGCACGATCCACGCCGCGGCCATGACGAGCACGAGCACCGCCATGTAGTACGAGCTCACGAGACCCAGCAGCACGGCGGCGCCTATCGCGATCGCACGCCGGGCGTTCGGTTGATCGCGGAGCCGGACGAGCGCCAGCGCGACGAGCGCGAGGAAGACGTTCGCATACTGCAGCGTCTGCACGTTCGCGGGTGCGCGCAGCGGCCCCAGTGCGAACACGACGCCCGCCGTCCACGCGACGGCCGCGCCGGCGCCGAGTGCCGTCACGAGCCGTTCCATGACCACCGCCGCGAGCAGGTACGACGCCATCGTGGCGACGTTCGTCGCCAGCGCGGCGTTCCCGGTCGTCCAGTACACGGGCGCCGCGACGATCTGGCTCGTCGCGAGGTGCTCGGAGCCCGTGAGCTGCGCCGGAGCCGGGTAGTTGATCGGGGCGTCGAAGACGTGCGCCCCCGTGCGCAGCGCCTGCGCCACCCACCCGATCACCCACACGATGACGCGCGCGTCGTCGGCGTGCGGCTGCGCCGGGATCGCGTCGGCGGCGATCCGGATCCACGGCGCGAACAGGACGCCGAACAGCACGGCGTACCCGACGACCGAGAGCGCGAAGCGTCGCGTACCGGTCGTCACCAGCCGTGATCAGCCGTCGGCCGGCGTGCGCAGGGTGATGACGGTGATCTCTCGCGGCACGCCGATCCGCAGGCGCTGGCCGCTCGTCCCGAGGCCGCGGCTCACGTGCAGCACGCAGCCGTCCTCGACGAACGTGCCGGCGTCGAGCGGCGTCATGAGCACGCGAGCGGCGTTGAGGCGGGGGAGCCCCGGCACGGCGAGCTGGCCACCGTGCGTGTGCCCCGCGAGCGTGAGCGGGAGCCCGGCGGCGCGTGCGGCGTGGAACACCTTCGGATGATGCGCGAGCAGGATCGCGGGAACGGCCGGCGGCAGCGTCGCGGCCAGCGCGGGCAGCCGGGCGCTCTCCCATGGCACCGGCCGATCCTCGAGGCCGACGATCGCGAGGCGCTCGCCTCCGATGTCGACGAGCGCCGTCTCGTCGCGCAGGACGCGCCAGCGCGTGTGCGCGTGGATCCCGGCCGCGACCTCGGCGTGGCCGAGCCGCCCGTCGTGGTTGCCGAGGATGGCGAAGACACCGAGGCGCGCAGTGAGGCGGTCCAGCTCCGGGAGCCACGAGTCGAGATCGGTGTGCGGCGAGTCCACGATGTCGCCCGTCACGACCACCAGGTCCGGCGCCTCCGCGTTCGCCAGCTCGAGCCCGTCGCGCACGGTCGCGCGATGGGCGAGGGGACCCAGGTGCAGGTCGCTCACGTGGACGACGCGGAGGCCGTCCAGCGCGGACGGAAGATGCGGCAGCGTGACCTCGAGGCGCGAGACGGTGAGCCGGCGGTAGCCGCGCAGGTAGCCGTCGGCGACGAGCCCCATGCCGCCGGCCAGGCCGAGCATCGCGAACACCGCATGGATGGGATCGGCCGTCACGGACGGGACCAGCGTCAGCATGCCGGCCTCGGCGCTGAGTCCGCCGGCGCGCACGACGAGCATCCACAGGACCGCACCGACGACGAGGCCGCCGGTGCCGCCGGAGGCGACGAGCCCCGCGGCGAGGACGACGCCGCCCGAGCGGTGGAGGATCGGCGCCCGGTCGTCCTCGCGCTCGTACGCGACGGCGGCAAGACGATTGAGCGCGAACAGGCCGGCGATCGCGCCCAGGTGGGCGACGGGCCCGACCGAGATGCCGAGCGCCCAGCAGGCGAGGCCCCACTCGCCGAGCGCGGCGGCGATGCAGAAGGCTTCCCAGTAGTGACGGAAGATGTGGCGGGCCAGCAGGTTGCGCACGGGCTCGCCCACCTTAGCGGGCCGGGCGCGATCGGGCGAGCGGTCCTCAGCAGGAGCCTTGCTGGACCAGCTCCTCGACCGGCACGCCGGCCTTGTGCGCGCCGAGCACGGTCCCGTACCAGCGCGTCATCTCGGCGAGGCGCGGAGTGCGGAAGACCGCGTGGGCGAAGCGGATGGGAGTCGGAAAGCGGGCCATCACGCCGTCACCGTCGTGGCCGGCTCGGCCACCACCCGGTTCTCGATCGCGCCGATGCGCTCGATGTCGATGCGCACGACGTCGCCTTCCTTCAGGTAGATGCGGCGCGGGCCGCCGACGCCGGACGGCGTGCCCGTCGTCACGATCAGGCCGGGCTCGAGCGTGAAGACGGTGGAGAGCGTCTCGACACAATCGTAGCAGTCGAAGATCAGGTGCTTCGTGTTCGAGTGCTGGCGCTCCTCGCCATTGACCCAGGTCCGGAGCTCGAGCGCGTGCGGATCGCCGACCTCGTCGGGCGTGACGATCCACGGCCCGAGCGGGCAATGCGTGTCGAACGACTTCCCGAGCGTCCAGGTGGGCGCCTTGAACTGCCAGTCGCGCACGCTGACGTCGTCGCAGACGAGATACCCGGCGATGAACTCGCGCGCGCGCTCCTTCCGCACGTGGCGGGCGCGCTTGCCGATCACGAACGCCAGCTCGCCCTCGTAGTCGAGCTTGTTCGAGACGCGCGGCAGGTGGATCGGGTCGTACGGGCCGGTGACGCTCGCCGTCTGCTTGTTGAAGAAGAGCGGGAACTCGGGGAGCGGCAGCTTCGCCTCCTCGACGTGGTCGCGGTAGTTGAGGCCGACGGCGAGGATCTCGGGCGGACGGCGGATCGGCGCTTCGAGCGTGACGCGGGCGAGGGGGAGCCGATGCCCCGTCGCCGCGGCGGCAGACCGCGCGGCGTCCATCGCGGCGGCACCCGCATCGAGGAACGCGCGCATCTCCTGCGGCAGGCCCGGCGCCGCGGCGGCGAGGTCGACGATCTCGTCGCCGGTGACGACGCCGAGGCGCGTCCGCTCGTCGTGCGTGAAGGTGGCGAGCTTCATGGGCGCAGGGTTCCGCCATCGTCGGACGCGCGTCAAGCGCCGCCGCTCGCGCCTGCGCCCGCGGCGCGGTAAGGGAGGCCGCATGGAGCGGTCGTTCATGGCGCTGGGTGCGACGGCGGCCATGCTAGCCGTGGCGCTCGGCGCGTTCGGCGCGCACGGCCTCCGCAATCGGCTGACGCCCGAGATGCTGGCCATCTTCGAGACCGGCGTGCGCTACCAGATGTACCACGCGCTCGCGATCATCGCGGTGGCGTTCGCGACGCCGCATTGGCGCTCGGCCGCGACGGCCGGGTGGCTCTTCGCCTTCGGCATCGTCGTCTTCTCGGGGAGCCTCTACCTGCTGGCCGTGACGGGCGTGCGAGGGCTTGGCGCGATCACGCCGATCGGCGGGCTCGCGTTCCTCGCCGGTTGGGCCGTGCTCGTCCGGGCCGCGCTCCGCGGCTAGGCCCTCTCGTTGGCCTGTCCCCGGGCCTTTGGTATCAGACCCCCTCTATGCCCCGCGTCCGAGCGATCGATCCGACGACGCTCCCGAAGCACTTCGAGTCGGCCGCGGCCGAGGCCCGCTGGCACGAGCACTGGGATCGTCTGGGCGCGTATGCCTGGGACGCCTCGCGGCCGCGTGCCGAGACGTTCGTCGTCGACACCCCGCCGCCCACCGTCTCCGGCTCGCTGCACGTGGGGCACGTGTTCAGCTACACGCACGCCGACGTCATCGCCCGCTACCGCCGCATGCGGGGCGACAACGTCTTCTACCCGATGGGGTGGGACGACAACGGCCTGCCGACCGAGCGGCGCGTCCAGAACTACTTCAACGTGCGCTGCGATCCGAAGACGCCCGTCGTCGGCAATCTCCGCCTCGAGCAGGCGCCGGAGAAGACGAAGGAGCCGCCGCGCCTGGTCTCGCGTCCCGATTTCATCGACCTCTGCCTCGAGCTCACGGGGGAGGACGAGAAGGCCTTCAAGGCGCTCTTCCGGCGTCTCGGGCTCTCGGTCGACTGGGCGCAGGAGTACTCGACGATCGACACCCACTGCCGTCGCCTGGCGCAGCTCTCGTTCGTCGACCTGTGGGACAAGGGGCACCTCTACAGCCTCGAAGCGCCCACCATGTGGGACGTCGACTTCCAGACCGCGATCGCGCAGGCGGAGGTCGAAGACCGGCCGGTGAAGGGCGCGTTCCATCACATCGCATTCGACGTCGAGGGCGGGGGCGACCTCGTGATCGCGACGACGCGGCCCGAGCTGCTCGCCGCCTGCGTCGGCGTGACCGCGCATCCGGGCGACGCACGCTACAAGGGGCTGTTCGGCAAGCGCGCGATCACGCCGATCTTCCGCGTCCCCGTGCCGATCTTCCCGAGCGAGCTCGCCGATCCGGAGAAGGGCACCGGCATCCTCATGGTGTGCACGTTCGGCGACGCGACCGACGTCCTGTGGTGGCGCGAGCAGAAGCTCGCGCTCCGCCAGATCGTGGGGCGCGACGGCCGGCTCGTGCCGGTCGAGTTCGGGACGCCCGGGTGGGAGAGCGTCGATGCGGCGGCGGCCAATGCGGCGTATGCACGCATCGCCATGAAGGGCGTCGGCGGGGCGCGGCAGGTCGTGGTCGAGATGCTGCGCCAGCCGGCGGGCGGTCGCGCGCCGCTGCAGGGCGATCCGAAGCCGATCGAGCACTCGGTCAAGTTCTACGAGAGGGGCGACCGGCCGCTCGAGTTCGTATCCAGCCGGCAGTGGTTCGTGCGCCTCCTCGACAAGAAGGACGCGCTCCTCGCCAAGGGTGACGAGATCCGCTGGCACCCGGACTTCATGCGGCTGCGCTACCGCAACTGGACCGAGAACCTGAACGTCGACTGGTGCGTGTCGCGCCAGCGGTACTTCGGGCCCGCGATCCCGGTGTGGTATCCGCTCGACGCGGAGGGGAATCCGGACCACGAGCGGCCGATCGTGGCGGCGCGCGCGGCGCTGCCGGTCGATCCCACGACCGACGTGCCGGCGGGCTACCGCGCCGAGCAGCGCGACCGTCCGGGCGGCTTCACCGCCGACCCCGACGTCTTCGACACCTGGTTCACCAGCTCGCTCACGCCGCAGATCAGCTCGAAATGGGAGCTCGACCCCGAGCGCCACCGGCGGCTCTTCCCGGCCGACATGCGCCCGCAGAGCCACGAGATCATCCGCACCTGGGCGTTCTACACGATCGTGAAGGCGCTCCTGCACGAGCAGGCGATCCCGTGGAAGCACGCCGTCATATCCGGGTGGATCCTCGACCCCGACCGCAAGAAGATGTCGAAGAGCCGCGGCAACGTCGTGACGCCCATGCACCTGCTCGACGAGTACGGCTCCGACGGCGTCCGCTACTGGGCGGCGTCGGCGCGGCTCGGCACCGACACGGCGTTCGACGACAAGGTCTTCAAGGTGGGGAAGCGCCTCACCACCAAGCTCTTCAACGCCGGCAAGTTCGTGCTCCAGCAGGAGGGCGACGTCGCGCCGATCGACGCGGAGCTCGATCGCGCCTTCGTCCACCGCCTCCGCGCCTTGGTCGAGCGCGTGACCGCGCTCTACGAGGAGTTCGAGTTCGCGCACGCGCTCGCCGAGACCGAGTCCTTCTTCTGGCGCGACTTCACCGACACGTTCCTCGAGCTGGTGAAGGTGCGGGCGCGCGACGCGCAGGGCGGCTCGGCGATCGCGGCGCTGCGCCTGGGGCTCGGCGTGTTGCTGCGCCTGTTCGCGCCCGTCCTCCCGTACATCACCGAGGAAGTCTGGTCGTGGGCCTTCGCCGAAGAGAGCGGGCACGCGAGCATCCATCGCGCTCCGTGGCCGGGCACGGCCGACTTCGCGGGCATCGCGGCCCCGGCCGACGCCGGCATCTTCGACGCCGCCGTCGCGTGTCTCGCGGCCATCAACAAGGGCAAGTCCGAGGGCGGCGTGTCGGTCGGTCGCGGGGTGCGCACGGTGACGTTGCGCGCCAGCCCGGCGACGCTCGCGCGGCTCGCGCCGGCGATCGGCGACGTCATGGCGTCGGCCCGGGTCGAGGCGCACACGCTCGGACCGAAGCCCGATCTCGCTGACGACGTGTTCGAGGTGCCGGAGATCGCCTTCGTGGAGGTGGCCGAGGCGTGAGCGACCCCGTCTTCGACGATGCCCGCGTGACGGCGCTGCTCGACCTGGCGCTGCGCGAGGACGTCGGCCACGGGGACCGCACGTCGGAGGCGACGGTCCCGGAGACCGCCCGCGCGCGCGGCAGGCTGCTGGCGAAGCAGCGCCTGGTCGTCTGCGGCCTGCCGCTCGCCGAGCGCGTCTTCGCGCGCCTGGGCGGCGTCGCCATCGCGCTCCACGCCGCCGACGGCGACGTCGTGCAGCCGGGCACCGTGCTCGCCGTGCTGGAGGGCACGGCGCGCTCCCTCCTCGCGGGCGAGCGCCTGGCCTTGAACTTCCTCCAGCACCTTTCGGGCGTCGCGACGCTCACGCGCGCGTGCGTCGACAAGGTGCGGGGCACGAAGCTCGTCGTGCGCGACACGCGCAAGACCGTCCCGGGTCTCCGCCTGCTCGAGAAGTACGCCGTGCGCTGCGGCGGCGGAACGAACCATCGCATGGGCCTGGACGACGCCATCCTGGTGAAGGACAACCACCTGGCGCTGGGCGGCGGCAACTTCGATGCCGCAGTCCACGCGGCCCGGACGCGCTTCGCGTCCCTGCCGCTCGAGGTCGAGGCGCGCACGCTGGCCGAGGTCGAGCGCGCCGTCGCCGCCAAGCCCGATCTCATCCTGCTCGACAACATGACGCCCGACGACATGCGCAAGGCCGTGGCGCTCGTCGCCGGACGCGTCCCGCTGGAAGCCTCGGGCGGCATCACGTTGGAGAACCTTCCCGCCGTCGCCGCGACGGGCGTAGGGTACGTGGCGATGGGCCAGCTCACGCACTCGGCGCCGGCGGTCGACATCAGCCTCAAGCTCGAACCGCTCCGGCCATGACGAGGCGGCCATGAACGTCTGGGATCTCCGCCTGGCCGCCGGGAAGCGGAGCGAGCTGCCGGTCCCCGACGGCTACACGACCGCGCTCGTCGTCCTGCGCGGCGCCGTTCGCGTCGGCGAGTCGGAAGCGATGGGCGCGGCCGAGGTCGGGCTCTTCGATCGCGCGGGCAAGGACGTCACGGTCGGCTGCGACCAGGATGCGACGGCCCTCCTGCTGGCCGGCGAACCCATCGACGAGCGGATCGTCGGCAGCGGCCCGTTCGTCATGAACAGCCCCGTGGAGATCCGCCAGGCGATCGCCGACTACCAGAGCGGGCGCATGGGCCGGCTCGCCTGAGCGATGCCCTCCGGCGCGGCCGACCAGATCCTCGCCTGGCTGCGGGCCGCGAGCGCACCCCTCTCGGGCGAGGAGCTGGCGCAGCGCCTCGGGGTGTCGCGTGCCGCCGTCTTCAAGCACGTGGAAGCCCTGCGCGGGCGGGGGTACACGATCGACGCGCGCCACGCCCAGGGCTACGTGCTGGCGGGAACGCCGGATCGCCTCGACGCCGTGGAGCTCGGGCCGCACCTCACGGGGACGTGGCGCCGGATCGAGTGGCACGGCGAGATCGACTCGACGCAGCGGGCGGCGCGCGACCTCGCCCGCGCGGGCGCGGCCGAGGGAACGACCGTCGTCGCCGAGGCCCAGACGGCCGGGCGGGGGCGACTCGGCCGCTCGTGGCACTCGCCACCGGGCGTGAACGTGTACTGCTCGCTGGTACTGCGCCCGGCGCTGGCGCCGGGCGTCGTGCCGCAGCTCGGGCTCGTCCTCGGGCTCGCGGTGGCCGTCGCCGTGCGCGAGGCGACCGGGCTCGCGCCGATGCTGAAGTGGCCCAACGACGTCCTCGTCGGCGGCCGCAAGATCGTCGGCATCCTCACCGAGATGGAGGCGGAGCTCGAGCGGGTGCACTTCGTCGTGGCCGGCATCGGCGTCAACGTGAACGCGCCGGCCGATGCGTTCCCCGACGACCTGCGGGACAAGGTCACGTCGCTCGCGATCGCGACCGGGCGCCCGGTCGATCGGGTGGCGTTCATGGCGCGGCTCCTCGCGACGCTCGAGACCTACTACCGACGGTTCGCCGACGGCGGCTTCGGGCCGCTTCGCCCCGAGTGGGAAGGGCTGTCGGCCCTGACGGGCCGCACGGTCGTCGTGCGCGCCCCGGAGGGCGACCTCGGCGGACGCGTCGAGGGGCTCGACGACGACGGCGCGCTGCGTCTCGTGGACGCGGAGGGGACCGCCCGCCGCGTGGTCGCCGGCGAGGTCACGATCCGGGACGGCTACGGCACGTAGCGGGCTTGCGGCCCGGCTTCCGCCGGGGCTATGGTCCGCCGTCCGATGCTGCTCGCGATCGATGTGAGCAACACCCACACGAAGCTCGGGGTGTACGACCGCGAACGTCTCGCCCAGCACTGGCGGGTGCAGACGCTCGCGGAGCGAACGGCCGACGAGTATGCGGCGTTGCTGTTGGGGCTCTTCACGGCGGCGGGGCTCTCGCCGACGGCGATCTCGGGCGTCATCGTCTCGAGCGTGGTCCCGCCGATCAATCACACGGTCGAGGAGCTGTGCCGGAAGTTCTTCGGGCACGTGCCTCTGTGGGTCGGCCCGGGCACCAAGACCGGCATGCCGATTCTGTCCGACAACCCGAAGGAGGTCGGCGCCGACCGCATCGTGAACGCCGTGGCGGCCTACGAGCGCGTGCACACCGCCGCCATCGTGATCGACTTCGGGACCGCCACCACGTTCGACTACGTGACCCGCAAGGGCGAGTACCTGGGCGGGGTCATCGTGCCGGGCATCGGCATCTCGCTCGAGGCGCTCGGCTCGCGCACGGCGAAGCTCCCGAAGGTGGACCTGGTGCGGCCGCCGCGCGTGGTCGGCAAGAACACCGTGCACGCGATCCAGTCGGGCGTGGTGAACGGGTACACGGCGCTCGTCGACGGGTTGGTGGCGCGCATCCGCGAGGAGAACGATGCCGACGCCCGCGTGCTCGCGACCGGCGGCTTCGGCGCCCTCGTCGCCGGCGGGTCCACCACGATCGAGACGGTCGACGAGTTCCTGACGCTCGAAGGCCTGCGCATCATCCATATGCGCAACTGCGCACGCAACGGAGGACAGGATGGCAGTTGACGATCCGCGCAAGCTCCGCAACGTGGCCGTCGTCGGGCAGGGCGGCGTCGGAAAGACGCTGGTGTCGGACGCGCTCCTGTTCGCGGCTGGCGGGGTCACGCGGATCGGCCGGACGGAGGACGGCTCGTCGGCCTTCGACATCGAGCCCGAGGAGCAGCGCCGTCGCAGCTCGATCACGGCGGGGTTGCACCACTGCGCCTGGAAGAAGATCGACCTCAACGTGATCGACACGCCGGGCTACTCCTCGTTCCTGCACGACTCGCGCAACTGCCTGTACGCCGCGAGCGGCGCCGTGTTCGTCCTCGGCTCGGGCGGGGGCGAGATCAAGGTCGAGGCCGAGAAGCTCTGGCGCTGGTGCGAGGAGCTCGACCTGCCGCGGATCGGGTTCGTCACGCGGCTCGACCGCGAGCGGGCGCGCATCGACAATGCGCTCGAGGACCTGAAGAGTCTCGGCGCGAAGCCCGCGGTGCTCCAGGTTCCGATCGGCGCCGAGGGGGAGTTCAAGGGCGTCGTCGACGTCCTGTCCGGGAAGGCGTGGGTCTACCAGGGCGACGCGGTCCAGGAGACGCAGCCGCCCGCCGATCTCGCCGACGAGATCGCCGCCGCGCGCGATCAGCTGGTCGAAACGATCGCCGAGGCGAACGACGACCTGCTCGAGAAGTACCTCGAAGGCACCGAGCTCTCGCCCGACGAGCTGCGGGCGGGGCTGCGCGAGGGAACACGTACCGGCAAGTTCCTGCCGATCCTGTGCGGCGCGGGCGCGAAGGGGATCGGCCTCCACGCGCTGCTCGACGCCACCGTCGATCTCCTGCCGTCGCCGGGCGAGCTGCCGCCGTGGAAGGGCACGAACCCCAAGACCGGCGACGAGATCGAGCGCGCGCCCGATCCGGCCGCGCCGTTCTCGGCGTTCGTCTTCAAGACGGTGGTCGATCCCTTCGCGGGCAAGCTGTCGGTGATCCGCATCGTGTCGGGGAAGGCCACGCCCAACCTCGACGTGCACAATACCTATCGTGACGCGCGGGAGCGGCTCGGGCATCTGCTCAAGCTCGAAGGCAAGAAGCAGAGCCAGGTGCCGCTGGCGATCGCCGGCGACATCATCGCGCTCGCGAAGCTGAAGGACACGGCGACCGGCGACACGCTCGCCGACGAGCGCAACCCCATCGTCTACCCGCCCACGCCGGATTCGCCGGCGGCGATCTCGTTCGCGCTCTCCGCCAAGAACAAGGCCGACGACGACAAGGTGATGAGCGCGCTGCACCGCCTGATGGAAGAAGACACGGCCCTACGCGTTCACCGCGACGAGCAGACCAAGGAGTTCGTCGTCTCCGGAACGGGTCAGCTCCACATCGAGGTCGCGGTCGAACGCCTGCGGCGCAAGTTCGGCGTCGAGGTCGAGCTGAAGGCGCCGAAGGTACCGTACCGCGAGACCATCAAGGGCACGGCTAAGGCGCAGGGCAAGCACAAGCGTCAGACCGGCGGGCACGGCCAGTACGGCGACTGCTGGCTCGAGCTGTCGCCGCTCGCGCGCGGCGCCGGCTTCGAGTTCGAGGACGCGATCGTGGGGGGGACGATCCCGCGCCAGTTCATTCCGGCGGTCGAGAAGGGCGTGCGCGAGATGCTGCCGCAGGGGATCCTGGCCGGCTACCCGATCGTCGACTTGAAGGCGAAGCTCTACTTCGGGTCCTACCACGACGTCGACTCCTCGGAGATGTCGTTCAAGATCGCCGCGCACCTGGGGTTCAAGAAGGCGTTCGAGGACTCGCGCCCGGTGCTGCTCGAGCCCATCATGCTGCTCAGCGTGACGGTGCCCGACGAGTTCATGGGCGACATCATCGGCGACTTGAACAGCCGGCGCGGTCGCGTGCTCGGCGCCGAGCCGAAGGGCATCGGCCAGCAGATGGTGCGCGCCAACGTCCCGCTGGCAGAGGTCCTGCGCTACGCGCCCGACCTCCGCTCGATGACGCAGGGGCGCGGCGACTTCGAGATGGAGCTCGCCCACTACGACGAAGTCCCCCCGCACATCGCCGACAAGGTCATCAAGGAAGCCCAGGCGGCCCGCGCCGAGAAACATGGCTGACAGCGAAGACGACCTCCTCGCGGAGGACGCCGCCGAGCGGGTGAAGAACGGCACGGCCGAGGACATCTGGATCCCGGTCGACTTCCTGCGCGAGGACATCCCGCCGCCCAAGGCGCCGCTGCCGAGCATCGCGGTGCAGATCAGCCGCATGAACGTCGTCGAGAAGGTGAAGCTCGCCATGCTGGGCGGGAAGGAGGCGCGCATCCTGCTGACGCACGACTCGAACAAGGTCGTGCGGCGCTACGTCCTCTACAACCCGCGCATCACCGAGCAGGAGATCGCGATGATCGCGCAGAACCGGCTGACCGACGAAGAGCAGCTCCGGACGATCGCCGACAAGAAGGAGTGGATGCGGAACTACCAGGTCCGCGTCGCGCTCGTGAAGAACCCGAAGACGCCGCTGCCGGCCGCCATCGGCCTGCTGCCGACGCTGATGGAGCACGACCTCGCGCGCATGGCGAAGTCGCGCGACCTGCCCGACGGCGTGCTGAACCACGCGCGCCGGCTCGTCCTCGAGCGCCGCGAGCGCAAGCAATGAGGGGTCAGTCCGCGTAGCCGAGCGCGCGGAGCCGATCGCGCTGCTCGGGCGTGGTCGTGGTCCGGGCAGCGCGACCGTACCCGTCGCCATCGACCTGGTGGGCGGCGAGCCAGCGGTCCAGGATCGCGCCCAGCTGCGTGGCGACGGCGGGCGCGTCGCGCGCCCGATCGGTGCGCTCACCGGGGTCGGAAACCACGTCGTACAGCTCGATCGTGCCTGCCTCGCGATCGAACGCGTCGTTGTGCCGAAAGGTGTGGAGGGTCCGGACGAGCTTCCAGCGGTCGTCTCGGAGCGCCACCTGCGTGCCCTTCACCTGCTCGAGGACGAGCGGCGCGGCCGGCGCATGCGATGCGACGAGGTCCCGACCCTGCATGGTCGGTGGCGGGGCGAGAGCGGCGAGCTGGAGCAGGGTGGGCGCGACGTCGAGGCCGCTCGCGAGATCCGAGCGCCGCGCCGGGGCGAGACGGCCTGGGGCCCAGACGAGCATCGGGACGTGCAGCATCTCCTCCCACGTGCCGACGTGCGAGAAATAGACACCGTGCTCGCCGAGCCCTTCGCCGTGGTCGGCGGTGACCACGAGGATCGTCCGATCCGTCAGCCCCCAGGCGACGAGGGTGTCGCGCAGACGGCCGACCTGGCTGTCCACCCACGACACCTCGCCGGCGTATTGCGCGCGGGGATACTCGAGGTCGCGCAGTCCTTCGAGGAACCCGGCGATGCCCGGACCATAGGGGAGCTCGCGGCGCAGCTCGGCCGCGGGTCGCTGCACGAGACCGACGACCTCGCGGTAGCGGCCCGGCGGGGAGGTGTCGGGCCAGAGCAGGAGACGGCGGGCCCCACGGCTGTTGGTCGTGAAACGCTGCTTGAGGTCGCGCAGGACTCCGGCATGGGGCCCGAGGTGGACGCGGAGCTTCGATAGGTCGTAGAGGGCCCAATCGAGCTGCACGCCGGCCATGGTGTCGTGAGCGGGATCGCGCGGATCGCCGCGGTAGTAGGTGCGGTCGAAGGGCGACGGCGGCGTGTAGGGCATGTGCGGATCCCAGAGGTGGATCCAGGCGAAGGTCGGCTCGCGGCAGACGCCGCGAATCCACGCGAGCGCGCGATCCGTCGTATCGTCGGCCCGCCGCGGGTGGGAGATGCGTTCGGGCGCCTCGAAACGTTCCAGCCGATCGAGCATGCGGCCGAGGACCATCTGGGGGCCGAGGTGGTACGCGCTCACGAACGCTGCGGTGTGGTAGCCCGCGCGCGCGAACTCGCCCGGCAGAGTGGCGACCTCGGGCGGTGTCGAATCCTTGTTCGAGAGCACGCCATGCGTCGCGAGGGGCGTGGAGGTGAGCAGGCTCACGTGCGATGGCAGCGTGATGCTCGCCTGCGCGTACGCGCGCTCGAAGAGCAGGCTCTCGGCGGCGAGTCGATCGAACTCGGGCGTGTGCACGCGTGCGCTTCCGTATGCCCCCAGATGATCGGCGCGCAGCGTGTCGACGGTCACGAGAAGGACGATCGGCGCCTCCTTCCCTTGCTCGGGCGTGCAGTCGGGGCGGCAGGCGGCGGCGAGGAGGAGCAGGACGAGGGCGCGGGTCACTCCGCGTACCCCAGCGCGCGCAGCTTCGCGGCGAAGCCGGGATCGCTCGTGCCCGCGACCGTGGCGGCGGCCGGCGCCTGGCCCCGCCAGAGCTCGAGCGCCGCCAGGAGCGCGGCCGCTTCGGGTGCGGCCTGGCTGCGATCGGTCTGCTCGCGCGGGTCGTGCTCGAGGTCGTACACCTCGTTGCGACCCAGGCGCGGTGTCTGCACGAGCTTCCAGCGCGCCGTGCGGAGTGCGACCAGACTGACCGCGCTGCCGTCGGGCCCGATCCCGCTCGCCGTCTCGACGATCGCCGGGCGTTCGTCGGGGGCGCCCAGGAGATCGCGACCCGGCAGGTGGGGCGGCACGTCGGTCCCGAGCACGCGGGCGAGGGTCGGGAAGAGGTCGATCCCCTGTGCGACGTCGCTGCGCCGCTGCGCCGGAATGCCCGGACCCGCCAGCACGAGCGGCACGCGGATCGATTCCTCGTAGAGATGCGAGCCGTGTGTGAGGCGCCCGTGCTCCTGGAACTCCTCACCGTGATCCGCGGTCACGACGATGATGGTGTCCCGGTCGAGACCGGCGCGGGCGAGCGCGGTCGTGAGCGCGCCGAAGGCGCGATCCCACGCCTGCACCTCGCCCGCGTAGCGGGTCCGGAGGTACGCCACCTCGTCGGCCGTCAGCTTATCGCCGCCGCTCCAGTTGATGCGATTGGCGGCGTCGCGCACCCAGCCGCTGGCGATCGCCGGGCGCACGCCGGTGGGCGCTGTGCGCGCGGCGGGCGGCGTGTAGGGATCGTGCGGCTCCATGTAGTGGAGGTACGCGACGAAGCGGTAGCCCTCGCGGCGCGGGAGCCAGGCGAGGAACGCGCCGTTCACCTCCTCCGCCGACGCCCAGTCGTGCCCGTCCGGATCCCACGGCAGCTCGACGACCGTCTCGAAACCCTGCGCGAGGTTCGTGCCCACCGAGACGAGCGGGTTCGCCGACGCGGCGAAGGTCGTGATGCCCGCGTGGGCCGCCGCCTCGGCCCAGGTCGTCAGGTGATCGGCCAGGAAGCCCCACCGCGCGTGAGCATGGTTCGCTCCGTGCTCGGCTTCGCCGACGGCGCCGTGCCGGCGTGAGGGCAGGCCCGTCATGATCGACGCGACCGACGGCAGCGTCCACGACGATTGACTGACGGCGGTGGCGAACACCGTGCCGCGGGCCCCGAGGGCATCGAGCGCCGGCGAGGCGCCGGGGCCCGCCCCATAGAGACCGACCGCGTCGGCGCGCAGCGTGTCGACCAGGAGCACGACGACGTTGGGCCGATCGGACGCCCTGCGCTGTCGTTCGAGCGCCGTCGCCTGCACGACCCGCACGCGGCTCCAGGCCGCGGTGCCCGCGACGGGCTTGCCGGGTGCCTCGGCCTCGACGGCGAGCGCGATCTCGACCGACCGCCCCGCGTACGCCGCCAGGTCGATGCGCTCGTCGAACCAGCGGCGGTCGCGACGATCACCGGCGGGATTCACCGTGCGCGTGAAGAGCGGCGTGCCGTCGACCGTGAGCGTGAAGCGCACGCCGGTGCGGGAATCGTCCCGCGTCTTGTCGCCGGCGACGCCGACGCCGAAGCGCAGCGCCGCGCGCTCGGGCACGGCGACGCGCACGCTCGTCTTGGCGCCGGGTGCGAGGACGAGGCCGGTGCGGGCGCCGTCGCCGCGGAGCGCGTCACCGGGGTCGACCAGCTCCCGCTCGCCGCCGCCGAGATCCGCATCGAGGTGCTGGACCACGTCCTCCACCGTGAGCGTCGGCCCCAGCGGCGCGTCGCGGTGGCAGGCGACGCTCGCCGCGAGCGCGAGCACGGCGAACAGACGTCGCGCGCTACCAGTTGAACGGACCACGGACCTCGCGCGCCCGATCCGCGCCGCGTACGGTGTAGTGGAGGACGAACGACTTGCGCGACGTGCCGCGGCGGCCGACCGGGGCGCCGCCGTGGATCAGCATGCCGTGCCAGAGCAGGACCTCGCCCTTGCGGGCGAGGAACTCGTGGCGTGCGAAGCGCGTCGCGAGGTCGTCGACCCACGATTGATAGGACGCCGCGGTGGTGGCGTCGACGGTGCGGAGGTTCGTCTGCGGGTAGTCGGTGAACCCGGGGAACATCCCCGCCCGGTGCGAGCCCGCGTAGATGACGAGCGGACCGCTCTCGGGCTTGATGTCCTCGCACGCGATCCATGCGCCGACGAGGAGGTTGTGCGGATAGATGTGGAAGACGGCCATGTCCTGGTGCAGGTGCTGCTGGCTGCCGGCCATGAAGTTGATGGCGGCGAACGGCCGTGCGCGGCGTCCCAGGATCTGGGTCACCGCGGCGCGCAGGCGCTCGCTGTGGAAGATCCGGTGGGCGGGCGCGTTCACGTAATGGAAGCCGTGGATGCGCCAGTCGGAGTGGGCGCGCATGCGGGCGCGCTGCTCTTGCGGGAGCCCGAGCAGAGTCGTGTGTGGCACGGCCCGGGGCGGGGCGTCGGGCGCATCGCGCAGATCGAGCAGGTCGAGGTTCGCGATCGGCGCCGGCGCGTCCCACAGGCCGTCGAGCGTCGTGATCATCGCGTCGATGTCGGCCGGTTCGAGGACGTCGCGCAGCACGACGTAGCCGTCGCGCACCCAACTCTCGAGCGTCGCGCGCTCGTCCGCGCTCCGGGCGCGGCGGATCGCCTCGTCCATCGCGTCGGGCTGGTCGAACCACGGGAGCCGGTTCGGATGGCGCTGCCAGGACGGCGTGCCGCCGAAGAGAAGGCTTCGCACTCCCCGTTCCAAGCCCGTGCGCGCGTGATGCAGGCGCGAGCGCATCCCGTACGGCAGGAGCAGCCCCACGCGCGCGCTTTTCTCACACGGGATTCAACCGGGCAACCGGCCGAGCGCGCGAAGCACGAGCTTGGGGAGCGCGAGCGTCGCGAGCGCGCCCGCGGCGGGACGGCTCGCGAGCGACGACGGCGCGGCGGCGACCGCGCGCGCAGCGAGCGCGAGCCCGGTCGTCCGGCGGTCCTCCACCGCCGCGCCGGCGTGGTACCACAGCAGCCGGGCACGCGCCGCGCTGCAGGAGAGGCGCGCGATCGCCGGCGTCGTCGGGTCGGCGTAGTGCTTGTCGACGACGGCGAGGCCGCTCTCGAGCACGCGTGCGCGCGCGGTGTTGCCCGCGTGGCGCCGGTAGTACGTGAGCTCGTCCCGCACCGCGACGACCGGGAAGAACCGCGCGATGCGCAGCCAGAGATCCCAGTCCTCGCAGCCGAAGACCGGAAGCCGCTCGTCGAAGGCGCCCGCCTCGTCGAGGGCCGACTGCCGCACCAGAACGGAAGCGAGGATCATGCGATTCGCTCGCATGAGCGCGGGGAAGATCTCGCCCTCGAGCGGGACGGGCGGCCGCCGGATGCGGAGCCGCGCCCCGGCCGCGTCGACGTAGCGCGCGACGGTGTAGCAGAGCCCGGCGTCCGGCACGGCCTCGAGCGCGGCCGTCTGGCGCGCGAGCTTCTCGGGATGCCAGAGGTCGTCGCCGTCGAGGAAGGCGACCAGATTCGACTTGGCGGCGGCGATGCCGCGATTGCGAGCGGCGGCGCGCTCGCGCCGCGCACCCGGGAGATAGCGGATGCGCTTGTCGGTGACGGCGCGCGCGGCGACCTCGGCGGTGTCGTCGGTCGAGCCGTCGTCGACCAGAAGCAGCTCCCAGTCGGTGAGCGTCTGCGCGCGCACGCTGGCGATCGTCTCGGGAAGCCAGCGGGCCTGGTTGTGGGTCGCGAGGACTATGCTGACGCGCGGCACGCCGTCACTCGACGTAGCCGAGCGCGCGGAGCTGGTCGACCGTCTCCTTCGACGGCGCCGCGACGTCGCCGGCGCGCGGGCCGTAGCGCTGGGCGAGGCGCCGGCTGGCGTCGTGCCACTGGTCGAGCTCGGTACGCAGAGCGGCCACGCGCGCGGGATCGGCCGCGGCGCGGTCGCGGCGCTCGCCGCCGTCCCTGCTGGCATCGAAGAGCTGCACGGCGGCACCGTCGCGGACCAGCACCCACGGCTCGCGGCGGATGCTCTCGAAGACCCGGCCCGTCGCGTCGTCGCTGTACTCCGAGAAGACGACGTCCGGGACCGCCGCGTCCGGGCGGTCGCGTGCGATGCGAGCGAGGCTCACGCCCTCGGCCTGCGCCGGGATGGGAAGGCCCACGAGGTCCAGGATCGTCGGCGTCACGTCGAGGAGGCGCGCCGGCGTCCTCACCCGCAGGCCCGCCGGCAGCCGCTGCGGGAAGCGGAGCACGAGCGGCACGTGCAGCGTCTCGACGTGCAGGTCCTCGTGCAGGAACGTGCCGTGCTCCTGGAACGCCTCGCCGTGGTCGGACGTGAAGACGACGAGCGTGTCGTTCGCGAGGCCGAGGGCGTCCAGCTTCGAGAGGAGCGCCGGGAGCGTGCCGGCGTCCATCTTGTTGATGCCGGCGTCGTAGAGGTCGGACACGTAGCGGACGTGCCGAGCGTCGGTCGGGTCGACCGGCTGCCAGAAGATCTTGTGCGCCTGCGGCCACCCCGAGACGCCGTCGCGAACCTTCGCCACCGCGTCGGCGATCGCGGGCACCGGGTCCGACGCCCAGCGCGCCGCCACCTCGGGCGGCGGCGTGTACGGATCGTGCACCTCGTAGGTGTGGAAGAAGAGGAAGAACGGCTGCCGGCCCCGCGCGTCGAGGAACGCGAGGGTGCGGCTCAACTGATCGCCGTGCTTGTAGACGTCGAAGCCCTGGCCGAAGCCGCGATCGCGGTGCATGTGCGCGCCGCCGGTGAATGCGGCGGTCGCGTAGCCCGCATTCTTCAGGACCTCGGCGAGCGTCACGACGCGCGGATTGAGGGCAGGCGCGGCACCGGCTCCCATCCACAGGGGAACGCCGTGCACCGACGGATAGAGGGAGGTGAGCATCGTCATGTGCGACGGCGTCGTCTTCGGCGACTGGCTCCACGCGTCCTCGAACACGACGCCCTCGGCCGAGAGGCGGGCGTCGAGCGCCGGGCTGATCGGGCGCCCGTAGCCGTACGTGCCCAGCCGATCGGCGCGCAGCGTGTCGATGGAGATGAGGACGACGTTCGGGCCGCGACCACGGAAGAGATCGTACGCCTGGGCGATCCCGCGGCTGCCCGCGACGAAGGCGACCAGGACGAGCGGCACGGCGAGCTCGCGCCACGCCGACACGCGGCGGCGCATCGCGGCCACCAGGAGCAGCAGCCCGACGAGCACGCCCAGCCCGATCGGCGCCACGTGGTCGAAGCGGTCCCAGAACGCGTCGGCGACCAGATGGCGGTAGCCGTCCTCGATCCAGCCCTGCGCCACGGCCTCGCGCCAGGCGTCGAGCCCGGCGACGCCGAGCATGCCCGCGAGCACGGCGAGCGTGCAGGCGATCGGCAGGGCGCGGCTCATGGCTCGTCGCGCTTGCGGACCGCGTCGCGCAGGCGGAGCGCGAGCCGCGCCGCCGGATGGGCGTAGATCCGCTCGAGCGTGTCGCTGACGCGCGCGAGCTCGTCGTAGACGAGCCCCAGCGCGTCCGGCAGATGGGCTTCATAGAGGGCCCGGTGCTTCTCGGCGAGCTGCCGCATGAGCTTGCCCGAGACGCCCGGCGCACGCGCGGCGCGCTCGCGACTGCGCGCCGTGCGGCGGTAGTAGGCGAGGACCTCCGGCACGCAGACGGCTCTCGTGCCCCGCCCCGCGACGCCGATCCAGAAATCCCAGTCCTCGGCGCTCTCGACGTATCGCGAGTCGAAGCCGCCGACGTCGGCCCACAGGCTCCGGCGGAAGAGACACGTCACGTGCACGGTGCAGCGGGCGAGAAGGGCGGGGAGCTCGAACGGCCCGGTCTTCCACACGCCCTGATGGCCGCCGACGAGCGCGACCCACGTATGCACCACCCCGATCGCCGGCTGCGAATCGAGGACGGGCACGGTCTTCGCCAGGAACGCCGGCGCCAGATGGTCGTCGGCGTCGAGCGGGAGGACGTACCGCCCGCGCGCGCGCTCGATGGCGAGGTTGCGCGCCGCGGCGGGCCCGCGGTTCTCGGTGCGGATCACCGTCACTCCCGGGCGCGTGCGGGCGCGCTCGAGGATGCGCGCCGTCTCGCCGTCGGTCGAGCCGTCGTCGACGACGACGTGCTCCCACTGCGTGAACGTCTGCGCCGCGACGCTGCCGAGCGCGTCGGCGAGGTCGCGCCCGGCGTCGAGCACGGGCGTCACGACCGAGACGACGGGATCGCTCATGCCGCGAGGTCGCGACGCAGCTCGGCCAGGCGCGGGAGGGCGCGGACCAGCCCGGTGACGTAGCCGAGCGCCTCGCGGCGCCGGCACTCGTGTGCGAAGCGGCCCGGATCGATCGGCTCGCGGGTGTCGTACGGCAACGCGGTCAGCGCGCCCCAGTACAGCCACCACAGGCGCCAGACCGCGCGCAGCACGCCGCGGTTGCGCAGGATGAAGACGGCGGCCGACTGCCCGCCGGCCCAGTGCCGCCGCAGCATCCAGCGCGGCGACAGCCGCTCGGGGACGACGTGATGGTCGACGACGGCATCCGGAGTGTACCACACGACGCCGCCCGCGTGCTCGAGGCGGTAGCAGAGGTCGGTCTCGTCGTGCACGAGCTGGTGGCGGCCGAGCGGGCCGACGGTGGACGAGAAGCCGCCGGCCGCGCGCGCGGCCGCGACGCGGAACGAGATGTTGGCGCCGAATGGATAGGTCGCATGGCCGTAGCGGACGGGCCCCGCGATCGGCCCGAGATCGTACGCGGAGAGCGCGGCGTAGATCTCGGTCGAGAGCCATGGCGGCGGCGCGCCCGCGAAGCGCAGCACGATGCGGCCGCCGACCGCCACCACCTTCGGATCGTCGTACGGCGCGACCAGCGCGGCGAGCCAGCCGGGGCGCGGCACGGCGTCGTCGTCGAGGTAGGCGACGACGTCACCGCGCGCCGCGTGCAGGCCACGGTTCCGCGCCACGGACAGGCCGAGCCGCGGCTCCTCGACGATGCGGACGGCGTCGCCGTACGTGCGGCTGACGTCGCGCAGCACCGTCGGCGTCGCGTCGGTCGAGGCGTTGTCGACCACGATCACCTCGCCGCCGCACGCGCGCACCTGCGGCAGCGCCGCGCCGACGGCGTGGGCGACGAGATCGGCGCGGTTGTGGGTGCAGATGACGACGCTCGCGACGGCCAACTCGGTTCGATCTACTGGGTGGCCTCGCCACGCGTCAAGCGCACGTGCCCGCGTTGCCGCTCTCCCGGGGACGTGCTACTCGCGGCGCCCGGTCGATGCGCATCTGGTTGCTGACGTCGGAGCTCCCGCCCGAGACCGCCGGCGGCATCGCGACCTACGTCGACGGCTACGCACGGCTGCTCGCCGCGCGCGGGCACGAGGTCACGATCTTCAACGGCGGCGTACCGAGCCGACAGCGTCGAGCCGCGGCCGGGATCACCGTAGTGGATCTAGGGGGCCGTGGGGTGCGCGACGATCCCAATCCCTACGACGTGCTCTCGCCGCCAGCCGCGATGAGCTACGAGATCGCGACGCGGGTCCTGCAGCACGCAGCGGACGTCGGAGCGCCGGGGGTCATCGAATCGCAGGAGTATCTCGCGCTGCCGTACTACCTCCTGCAGCGCAAGCTCACCGAGCGGACCTGTCTCGGCACGACGCCGATCGTCGTCCACCTTCACAGCCCCCGCTTCGGCATCGCGCAGGCGAACCAGGAGCCACGCTTCAAGCTCCCCGACTACTGGACCGGGCAGATGGAGAAGTTCTGCGTGGTCGCCGCCGACGCGCTCGTCTCGCCGAGCCACTACCTCGCGGCCTGGGTCCGGCGTGCGATCGGACGCGACCTCGAGATCGCGTGCGTGCCGTATCCCCTCGTGCTCGGCGAGCGACCGGTCGTCCGTCCGCGACCAGGCGAGCTGGTCGCCGTGGGCCGCCTGGAGCCGCGCAAGGGCGTGTTGCCGCTGGTCCAGGCGTGCGACCGCCTGTGGGACAGCGGCCACACGTTTCGGTTGACGCTCGTGGGTGGCGATCTGGGCTACGCACCACGGGCGACGACGGTTCATGGGTATCTGCGCAAGCTGTACGGACGTTGGTTCGCCGACGGCCGTCTCCGTTGGTCCGATGCCGTTCCGCGGCCCGAGGCGCTGCGGCTCATGAGCGAGGCGTGGGCGGTCCTCGTGCCGTCGGTGTGGGAGAACTTCCCGAACACCTGCATGGAAGCGATGGGGATGGGGCAGGTCGTCCTGGCGTCCACCGCCGGCGGGCAAGCCGAAATGATCGCCGACGGCGGCATCGCCGGTTTCGTGTTCGATTGGACGCTCGAAGGCGACTTCGAACGCAAGCTCGGCGACGTCCTCTCGCTCGACGCTGCGGGGCATGCGCGGATCGGGTCGGCGGCGCGCGCCCGGATCGAGGCGTTGTGTGCACCCGAGACGGTGTTGGCGGCACGCGTGGAGCACTACGAGCGCGCACGCGTCGCGCGCGAGACCCGCCGTCTCTTTCCGACGACGACGACACGACCGGCACCTGCGCCCGGCGCCGCCGCCGGCGAGCAGAGGGGCCTCCTGTCGATCGTGATTCCCTTCTACAACTTGGGCGCCTACCTGCCCGAGACGCTCGCGAGCGTGGAGGCCTCGACGTACACCCCGCGCGAGGTCGTGATCGTCGACGACGGTAGCGACGATCCAGCGAGCCGGGCGCTCGCGGAGCAGCTCGAAGGCGATACGCGCTACCGGGTCGTCCGGACGAGAAATCAGGGCCTCGGTCCCACGCGCAACGCCGGGGCGGCCGCCGCGCGCGGGGAATTCATCGCGTTCGTCGACGCGGATGACCTGGTCGAGCGCGAGTTCTTCGGTCGGTGCGTCGACGTACTCCAGCGGTTCGAGAACGTCGGCTTCGTGTACTCGTGGGTGCGGTACTTCGGCACGCACGCCGGGATCTGGCCGACGTGGAATGCCGAGCTGCCCTATCTCCTCGGGCACAACATGCTGAACCCGTTCGTGGTCGCGCGCCGCGCGTGGTTCCTCCGCCACGGGCAGAATCGGAAGGAAATGGAGCACGGCCTGGAGGATCACGAATCGTGGCTGCGGCTCGTCCTGGCGGGGGCGCTGGGCGTCAGCCTTCCTCACGCGCTCGTCCGCTATCGGATTCGGCCGGAGTCGATGTTCCGCCAGATGCGCTCCGACGCCTTCCTCTACTCGCACGAGATGCTGGCGAACCTGCATCCCGACGTGTACCGCGAATGGGGCCCGGAGCTCACGAATCTGCTCAACGCGAACGGACCGAGCTGGAAGTGGAACCATCCCGACGTCGAGCCCGACCTTCCGTGGGGCGTGTCGTCTCGATACGACGCCGAGCTGGGCGGTCGTCTCGTCGAGCGCTTCCGGCGCTCCGCCGCGGGCCGGCTCCTCCTCCGATCGGCGAATCTCAGGCGGGGCGTGCGGCGATTGCTCGGCGTGTGACGGCGGGGCTCGTCAGATTGACGTGGGCGCGCTTTTCCAGCATCTGCGCCATGACGTGACCGCTCGCAGCACCGTCGCGCCCGTCGAGCGCGATTCCACGCAGACACGCGCCGACGTGGCGATCGCCGTGCGGGGCCTCGGCAAGCGCTACATGCTCTACGATCGGCCACACGAGCGGCTGAAAGAGCAGCTCCTGTGGCGGTTCGGACGGACGTTCGGACGCGAGTTCTGGGCGTTGCACGACGTCACGTTCGAAGTCGGACGCGGGGAGGCGGTCGGGATCGTGGGACGCAACGGCAGCGGCAAGAGCACGCTGCTGCACATTCTCGCCGGGACGCTCGCGCCCACCACGGGCGAGTGCCTCGTGACGGGTCGGGTGGCGGCGCTGCTGGAGCTCGGGAGCGGTTTCAATCCGGAGTTCACCGGCCGGGAGAACGTGTTCCTCAACGGCGCCGTCCTCGGCATGCCGCGCGCCGAGGTTGCGCGCCGGTTCGACGACATCGCCGCCTTCGCCGACATCGGTGAATTTCTGGACCAGCCCGTGAGGCTGTACTCGAGCGGCATGATGGTCCGGCTGGCCTTCGCGGTACAGGCCCACGTCGACGCCGACGTCCTGATCGTCGACGAGGCGCTCGCGGTGGGTGACGCGTACTTTCAGCACAAGTGCATGCGGCGCATCCGCCAGCTCGTCGACCGGGGGACGACGTTGCTCTTCGTGTCGCACGCCACCGACGCGGTGAAGCGTTTCTGTCGCCGGGGACTCTGGCTCGATGGCGGCGCGCTGCGGTACTTCGGGGAAGCGGGTGTCGCGGTGGAGCGCTATCTGGCCGACACGCGCATGCGCGAGGCGCAGAACGGGGAGATCGTCTCCGAGGCAGCGGTCGAGACGTCCGCCGGAGCCGCCCGGTCCGCCGTGCCGCCGGACGACGCCGTGCTCCCGCAGCTCGCCGGCGATCTCGATCTGTCGGCCGACGGGCTCTTTCTGCGCGGCATCTGGCCCTGGTTCACGCTTCGCGAGGGCGAGGCTTTCGGTCGCTACACGAACGACCCTCGCGCCCTTGCCGCCTTCCGGACGGCGGGAACGCTCCTCGAGCTGACCTTCGGGTGCGGCCCCGACGCGAGCCCGGTCGACGTGAGCATCGACGGCCAGCCCCGTCGCACCGACCTCCATGCGATCACCGCGCGTCCCCAGACCTATCGCTTCGCGCTCGCACCGGGGCCGCACATCGTGGCGATCGCCCCCGCCGAGCGCCCGGGTGCTCGGGTCACCCTCGTGTCGTGGCTCGGCGGGCGCGTTCACGCCTCGCCGGCGCTCGCCTTCCGATCGGACCCGCGTCTCGGCTCGACCGACAGCGAAGTCGGACGGTACGGAAACGGGCGAGCCCGGCTCACGGCCGTCGAGGTCCTCGACTGGGTCACGCAGGAGCCCGTGTCCGAGATCGCCTTCGGCCAGCGCGTGCGGCTGCGACTGCATGCGGAACGGCTCGCACCGGTCAGCGGTCGGATCGAGTTCTCCTACATCGTCCGCGATCGCAATCGCGTGGACATCCTCGGGACGACGACCATCGACGAGCGCGTGCGGCTGGACGCATCGGCGTCACGGCTCGTGGTCGAGTTCGCGTTCGACGTGCGGCTGGGTCCCGGCTCGTACTCCGTTCTGGCTGCGGTCGTCGAGTGCTCCGAGGACCTCACGCGGCGCATTCCGATGGATCAGATCGACATCGCTGCGGTGTTCAACGTGGGCGGGGATCCCCAGCGTCCGGTGTGGTACGTCTACCACGAGCCCGTCGCGGTCGCCGCGGCCACGTTCGAAGGGGATGCCCCGCATGGATGATCCGCGGGTCGACGGCCTGCGCCGCCTGGGGGCGCGCATCGGGCAGGCCGTGTTCCTCGGCGCGGACGTGTACGTCGAGCCCGATTTTGCTTCGCTGCTCACCATCGAGGACGGCGTCGTGCTCGCTCGCGGGGTGTCGATCCTCCTCCACGACTCGGCGCTGAACAACGCGCTGGGCGAGCCGGTGAAGTTCGGGCGCGTCGTGCTGCGGTCGGAGTGTTACGTGGGCGCCAACGCGACCATCCTGTGCGGCGTCGAGATAGGCGCGCACGCGGTGGTCGGCGCCGGGTCGCTCGTCACCTCCGACGTCCCCGCCGGCGCCGTCGCCTATGGGCATCCCGCACGCGTCCACGGGACCGCGGCAGCACTGGCGGCGAAGCACCGCCGGCTCCGCGAGACGAGCGACCGTTTCCACTATCTGGACATCGAGCCGTGGCGCGAGCATCGTTCCGGAGACGCGCTCACGCGTGCGGTCGAGAAGATCGGGACCTTCGTCGGCCGCATACCGGACCGGAAGAGCCGTTCCTGAGGGTGACCCCGACGCGGCGCGTTTGCGTGTGCCTCGTGGTCGACCGCGTCCCGCCCGTGGATCGGATCGGAGGGGTCGAGCGGTACACCTACGATCTCGCGCGCGGCCTCCACGAGCTGGGCCACGAGGTGCACGTCGTCGCGCGCGGGAGCGTGCCGATCCGGCGCGACGGGCTTGGGTTCACGATCCATGGGATCGCACCCACGGATCTGGACGACCGTATCGGGTTCTCGTCGCATCCCGTGTGCAGCACGAACGCCCGCTTCGCAGTGGCGGCCGCCCGGCGCATCGCCGCGCTGCAGAGAGAGGGCATCGCGTTCGACGTCGTGCACGCGTCCAACTGGAACGCGTGTGGGTTGGGCGTGCTGTGCGCGCGTCTGGCGCCGCTCGTCCTGATGCTCGTCACCCCACTCAGCGAGATCATGGGCGGCCACGGCTGGGAGCCGACCGACGATCTCCGCCACGCCGTCGCGCTCGACCGCTGGCAGGTCGAGAACGCCGACGCAGTGTGCTGTCCGTCGTGGGGTGTCCTCGACGTGTACGAGGAGACGATGGGCCTCTCGCTGCGGGGCCGACCGACCATGTACCGCACGCCCCTCGGGGTCGCTCCCACGCCGGCGTCGCCCGTCGCGGGAAGAGGGCGGAAGCGGCTGCTGTTCGTGGGGCGTCTCGAGCAGCGCAAGGGCATTCACGTCCTGCTCGCGGTGCTCCCGCGGCTGCTCGCCGCCCATCCGGATTGGGAGTGCGACCTCGTCGGCGACGACAGTGTCGTCGCTCCTGGGACGGACGCGACGTTTCGCGCGACGTTCGAAGCCGGGCCGGTCGGATCATGGAGGGATCGCGTCCACTTCCGTGGGCCGGTCGCGGATCAGGAGCTCGCGCGCTTCTTTGCATCGTGCGACGTCTTCGTGGCGCCGTCGCTCTTCGAGTCGTTCGGTCTCATCTACCCGGAGGCGATGCAGTACGGAAAGCCGGTGGTCGGGTGTCGCACCGGTGGCATTCCCGAGGTGGTGCGCGACGGCGTGGACGGACTCCTGGTGCCGCCGGACGACGCCGAGGCGCTGGCGGGAGCGCTCGACCGTCTCATGTCGGACGCAGCGCTCCGCGAGCGCCTGGGCGACGCGGCGAGGACGAGCGTGCGGGAACGCTTCGACCACCGCGCGATGGCGGCCGGGCTAGTCGCGGTCTACGAGCGCGTCGCAGCGGGCGGGCGCGCGGGTCGACGCGCACGCCTCGGCCGATCGAGCGATCCTGCCGTCGACCGCATCCTCGAAACGATCGCCGCACACGTGGCCGGCGTCCCGGCTGCCGATGGATCGACGGCGGTCCCGCTTCGCACGCATCGCATTCGCGAGTTGCTCGAGGGTGCTCGCACCGAGCCGATCGGCGGCCGACTCGCCTGGCTGAAGAAGCTCGTCTGCTGGTTCACCGCGTCGGCGTTCGACCGACAGGCGAAAGCGCAGGAGGCGCTGCTCGCCGCCCTCGTGGAGGTCGAGCAGGAGATGGCCCGACTGCGCATCGACGAGGGCGAGGTGGAAGGGAGCAGACGTCCGACGAGCGGCTCCTTTGACGCTTCGGAAATCGTGACGATGAAGCGCCGGTGAGGAGCGACGCATTTTCGACGCCCGGTCGCGATTCCAACGCGCCGAGCCTCGTCGCCGAAGGGCCGCCGAGCGGACGGTGCTGTGCGGTGGTCCCGGTCGCGTCGTGCGAAGCTCTCCGCCGGATCGCGAGGAATCGCGCACGACGCCGTGAGGGTCGATTCGGCGCCCGCCGTGCGCGATCGGGCCCGTCGGTTGCTAGGATGCCCTTCCGCCTTCTCGTCGGTCTCCTGGTGCTCGTGTGCGCGATGCCCGCGGTCGCGCGAACCCGTTTGCGCGACTGCAAGCAGGTCTGCGCGCCCGCGATCCAGACATGCATCGACGGCGGCGGACGTGCCCGGAAGTGCAAACGCACGGTCCTGCGGAGCTGCCGAAAGAACGGGCTCTCGGTCTGCACGAAGCCGCAGTCGGTGGGCACGTTCGCCACGGCGCCCGGCGGCGTGGACGTCGCGGGGTGTGGGACGTTCGACTCGCCCTGCGCGACGATCCAGTACGTCGTCGACAACCTGATTCCGCGAGGAACGGCGGCCACGATCAAGGTGGGTGTCGGGGTCTTCGACGGGCAGACGCCGTGCGACGCGGGGACCGGTGCGGACCACGCCGTCGTGTGTGTGGTGGACAAGTACGCCACGATCCTCGGAGGGTTCGTCCCGCCGAATTGGGACACGCCGACCGGCGATCCGAGCGACACGGTGATCGATGCGCAAGGGCAGGGACGGGGCGTCGTCGCCGTCCACAGCGGACCCACCCATCCGGCCGCCGGGATCGAGATGGACGGTTTGACGATCCAGAACGGCATGGCGCACGGCCAGGCGGGCACCAGTGTCGCTCAGACGTGGGCGTTCGGCGGAGGCATGCTTTCCGGGACCTGCCCCGTCACGTTGCGCAACATGATCTTCCGTAACAACACGGCCGTCGGCGGCACCACGAGCCAGGCCGACGGTGGACGCGGCTCGGGCGGTGGCCTGGCGCTGACCGGGACACCAGGGACCACGTCCCCCGCGACGCTCACCAACGTCACCTTCGACGCCAACACCGTGCACGGGGGCGACGGTCAGGAGGCCGGCGGCTACGCGCTCGGTGGCGCGATGATCACGTTCGGATACGGCGTGAGCGCCGATGGCCTCGTCTTCACGAACAACACCGCGACCGGCGGCAACTCGAACGGCGACGGCACCGCCGGAACCGACAAGGCCGACGCGCTCGGCGGCGCGGTGGCGATCGAAGTGGACAGCTCGGCCGATCTCCGGCACGTCACCGCGAGCGGAAACGTCGCGATGGGCGGCAATGCGCTGAACGGGGATGGCGGCGGCGCGTTCGGCGGCGCCTTCTTTGCGGAGCTGGGAACACTCACACTGACCGACGCGGCGCTGGTCGGCAACCTGGCCCACGGTGGCGACGGCACGAACAGCGTGGGCGACAGCTCGATCGCGCAGGGCGGGGCGATGATGGCAACCATGACGGCGCTGACGCTCGATCGCGTGGCCTTCGTCGACAACGAGGCGCGAGGGGGCAACGGCGCCGCGTACGGTGGCATTTCCGAGGGCGGCGGTGTGGCGATTGCGATCGGGTCGCGGGACGGCGTCGATCTGCCTTTCACGATAAGGAACAGCGTCATGGCGAGCAACCGGGTATCGGTGGGCTCGGGCACGCTCGCGGGCGGTGGGGGCGGCGCGATGTGGATCCAGGGCGCTACCGGAACGGTCGAGCATGCGACGATCGCCGACAATCACCTCGGGGAACCCCATCTCCTCGGTGGCGGGGTCGGCATCCTGCCGCTCAACGGCTTCCAGACGCGTGCGGCGTTCAACAACTGCATCTTCGCGAACCACAACTCGCCGGCGACCCAGCCGGGCGTCTACACGAACGCGGCTCTCTGGGTGGCGCAGAACGCGACCGCCGACGTGACGCGCGTGCTCTTCGCCAACAACATCCACGACTCCAACGCGGGAATCTGGGACGTCCTCAACGTGCCCTCGGGAACCATCAACCTGAGCGGGGTGGTGACCGCGCCGAACGCCGGGTTCGTCTCGAGCGGCGACCCGGACAACGACTACCATCTCGCCGCGGGATCGCCTGCGGTGAACCAGGCCGGACCGAGTGGCGTGGCGGTCGACCTGGACGGTGCCGCGCGACCGTCCGGGCCTTCGCCCGACCTCGGGGCGTACGAGTTCACTCCCTAGTGGCGGGGTCGCCGGGGCGGTTCTTCAGGGGGCAGCTCCGGCAGACTCACGATCCTCGGTGTCCGGCGAGACCGCCACGACGGATGGCCACCTCGCAGGTCGTTCGTGCCGCGCGACGAGCACCTCTTCGAAGATCGCAACGGTGATGAGGACGCTCAAGAAGTCGAACATGCTGGCGAAGCGATCGCAGTCCATGAGCATCGCCACGTGCATGGCGACCGTTCCCAAGTAGCCGATCGCGAGGACGAGAACGACCGCCGACCTCGCACCGCGCGCACGACCTCGGAACCGGACGATCCATACGAAGTAGAGGCCGAGCGCCAGGAGGAAGCCGAGAGAGACGACGGCTCTCCCCGGTCGAAGATAGGCGTGGCCCGCCCGAGCGAAGAGGGCCGTCGTGGGCGTGTCGCGACCCCGGGGAACGAAGGTCCAGTGGGGCAATCGGGACGCAGCCTCGCTCCGACTCAGGGCCTCCATGTTGCCGACGTGGCCGACCTCCACGTCGAACCAGAAGAGCAGGGCTGAGCGGTCGTCGACCGTGGCGGGCCCGAATCCACCGAAGGCAACCGCACTCTCGCCGATCTGCGAGACGTGGAGCCACGGATCCTTGGCGATCTGCTCGTCCAAGATGCGCCTCGCCAGGTCCTCGGCCTCTCGTGGGTCGAACCTGTTGCTGAACCGCCACAGCCATTCGAAATCGATGTGATCGTATTCGAGCATCTCGTTCACTCGCGCGAGCGTCGGCATCGATGAGTCAAAGGGCCGGTGCATGTTCTTGTACATGACGAGAACTCGATTCGTCGAACTGAAGAACGACGGCCGTCCATATGCCGCCCAGTTTCGCCAGAGCCACGGCGTGACGATGATGGACGTGATCGTGACGGTCAGGAGCACCGGGCGGAGATACTCGAGACTGCGCCTCAGGCGACCAACGTCGCCGCACGTTCCGTTCGCCGGTCGCTGCAGAAGACATGCGCCCCCGGCGATCGCGGCGCCCAGCGCGACCACGTTGGCGCGCGTCAACGTGCAGACGCCGAGCACCACGCCGAACGCGACCCAGCCGACGGAGCCCCCTGGTCGAACGAGGCACGCGAGCCCGACCAAGACGAGGAGCAGATAGAGGGTGAGCCCGAAGGCTTCGGCCATGATCGCGTGCTCGTTCAGCAGGTAGACGGGGTTGAGCGCGAGGAACACCACCATCACCCATGAGATCAACCGGGAGCCAAGGACCTTGCCGATCCCCCATCCGATCGCGGCCGTGGTGAGGCCAAGCACGCTCTGCAGGAGGACGATCGAGTCCGAACGCCACCCCACGAGCGGCGAGGCGAGTGCCAGCAGCGTCGGGTATCCGGGTAGTCGGACGTCGCGGAGCCCCGCGCTGAAGAAGTCCAGGTCGCGGCGGATGTCCTGCGCGGCCTTCAAGTAGTCCCAGGAGTCGTTCGTGAGGAGCGCAGGAAGGTCCCGGTAGAGAACCCATCGCACCCCGACCGCGGCGACCACCAGCAATGACACGAGCAAGATGTCGGTCGTCGAACGGCGCGACGTCACGCCTGCGAGTCCTTCCGACACGCGGTCCACGTGGCGACGACGAGTAACCGCGTGCTCATGCTGCGCGCTCGCGCGCGGGATATCACATGTGGACCGATGGAATCGAGCGGTGGCGTGCACGTTGCCCTCACCGGATGGCTCTGGTATTCCGCGCCGAAGTGCCCCCGAAGGTGGATAGCCTGCGTTTCGCGCGCGGCACGGCGGCGTACCTGCGATGGCCTCGGTGACCTCCATCCCCATGCGGGCCGACACGGCCGAAGGCGACGCGAGCGCGCACGAGCCCACGATCATCTCGTCGCTGCCGCCGCCGCCACCACCGATCGCCGAGCTCCCGACGCACCTGAACCAGCTCTACCAGCATCCGGCGCCGCGCTTCCTGTGGGACGAGCGCGGAGGGTTGCGGCTACAGGTGAAGCGCGCGCTCAACTTCGTGCTCCGGTTCGTCGGTCGCTCCCAGGAGGCCTTCAACCGCGAGGTGCTCGACGTCCTCACGTTGCTGATGGCCGAGGTACGTGCGCTCCGCCGCTGGAGCGAATCGCTCGCGGCGCCGCCCGGAGAGCGCCCGCTCGATCCGATCGTCCAGGAGCTCGCGACGCTCCGCCAACGCGTCGCGCACCTCCAGGCGCTGTTCTCGAGCGAGATCGTGGACGCGGGACGTCACCGCATGGAGCGGCTCGGCGAGATCGACTCGGCACTGCGCGACATCGGAAGCCGCATCGACGGGCTCGCCAGCCAGGACATGGCGCTCTTGCGTGAGTTCCGCGAGGGCTTCATGAGCCACGCCGACTGGATCACGGTGCTGCAGCGAAAATACCAAGGCGTGTCGCTCGAGGCGCGCGAAATCTCCCAACCACCCGCCGACTGGCCCGAGCCGCGCATCGTCGATCCCGAGGCGTACGCGCGGCGCCTGAAGGACATGGGAGCGGCGGTGCGGGCGAACCTCGGCTGCGGCGAAAAACTGCTCCCGGACTACCTGAACGTCGACCTGCGCGCGCTGCCGGGGGTCGACGTCGTCGCCGACGTGCACCGCCTGCCCTTCGAGGCGGGCTCGCTCGACGAGATCGCTTCCTCGCATCTCGTCGAGCATTTCCGCGAGCACCACGCGCGCACCCGATTGCTCCCGTACTGGAAGAGCCTTCTTCGACCGGACGGCCGGCTCCGCATCGTGTGCCCGAACTGGGCGGTGATGCTCGAGCGCGTGCGGGACGGGCAAATGACCCTGCAGGAGTTCAAGCTCGTCACGTTCGGATGGCAGGACTACGAAGGGGACGATCACTTCGCGATGTTCACGCCGGAAACGCTGCGCGACCTCCTGGTCGACGTCGGATTCCGGCACGTGGACGTGCTCGTCACCGGCCGCATGAACGGCATGTGTCCCGAGATGGAGATCGTCGCTCGCCAGTGACGAGCATCGCTCCGCTGTGATCCATCACGTCATGGAAGCGCTCGACGTCGGCGACGGCGTGACCAACGTCGCCCTCGGCACGGCGGCCTTGCTGCGCGAGCTCGGCGAGTCCGGCACGATCCACGCCCCGGCGAAATGGGTCGCACCGTCGTTGCTCGGCGAGACCCGGCCGCGGCACGACGTGCTCGCCCATCCCGAGGGAGGCCTCCTGTTCCACTACTGGAACTACAACACCTCGACCTGGACCGTACACGCGATCCACGGGAGACGGGCGATCTATTTCCACGGCATCACCCCACCACGTTTCTTCGCCGCCGGATCCGAGCTCCATCGCATGACGTCGGAGGGCTATGCGCAGCTCCGCCGCCTCGTGAACTGCTTCGATCTGATCATCGGTCTGTCGCGGGACGCGCTGGCGACCGTGTGTGGCTTTTTGAGTCGCCCGCGGCCCGCGCTGCACATGTATCCGGTCATCGACCCCGACGAGGTTCGTCGGGATCCGGTCGATGCGTCGCTGCTGACCCAGCTCGAGTCGAGCGGCGACGTGAACCTGGTGTTCGTGGGGCGTGTCGCGCGCAACAAGCGTCACGACCAGCTCCTCCGCCTCTTCGATCAGTACCACGGGCGAAACCCCCGCTCGCGTCTCTTCCTGGTCGGGAACGACGCGGCCGATCCCGCGTTCCGGGCCGAGCTCGAGCAGCAACGCCTCGCCCTGCGTGCGCCCGAGCGCGTCGTCTTCACCGGCAAGGTGAGCGACGCCGCACTCAACGCCTATCAGCGGGGTGCCGACGTCTTCGTCTGCGCAACGGAGCACGAGGCGTTCTGCATTCCCGTCGCGCACGCGATGGCGCTGGGCGTCCCGGTCGTTGCGCTTCGGGCGACGGCCGTTCCCGAGACGCTCGGAGGCGGGGGCATCGTCGTCGACCGGTGGGACCCCGCGTCGGTGGCGGACATCGTGGATCGGCTGGTGCGCGATCGGATGCTGCGGGCGAGCGTGGTCGTGCGGCAGCGCGAAGCACTGCGGCGGTTTTCCGCCGCCGAGGTGAGGGCGCGGCTGGCTGCAGTCGTGGAGTTTCTGCGCTCGGGCACTTGGAGCCCGCTGTTCGCGTGGTCGCACGCGCTCGGCGGCGAGGACGGCGGAGCACTGCATGCAAGAGCATGAGGACGGGCAGGGCGCCGAGACGCGCACCGGCGCGGCGGCAGCGCTGCCGATACCGCCGTCGAACGGGGGACGGGTCCTCGACGGCATGGCGCAGGAGGGACCCGACCAGCTCGTCGACGCCTACGACGGCGGATTCGCCGAGGCGATCGCCATGGGCGGAGAGGTGTACCCGACCTTGTCGCCGCTGCTCCTCGCGAGCCACGAGCGCCGCGTCGCGCTGCTCGAGGCGCTGCCGGTCGGGGACCTCTCGACCAAGGTCTGCGTCGACTACGGCGTCGGATCGTGGGGCTTCGGGCAGATCTACCCGAAGCTCCGGCACTGCGCCTACGCGATCGGCATGGACATCTCGCGCTCCGCGCTCGAAGCGTCGGCGCGGGTTTCGGCCGAGCATCGGTGGCCGTACGGCAACAACTACATGTACATCACCTCGCGGGGAGATCGCTTCGCCCTGGACGACGCGAGCGTCGACCTGTTCTTCGCCGGCGAATGCATCGAGCACGTCGAGAACGTCGAAGCGTTCCTCGACGAGATCCATCGCGTCCTGCGACCGGGCGGGATGCTCGTGCTGACGACGCCGAACGCGGATGGCTACCTCTATCGCCTCCGCGGCGAGCGGTACTGCCCGAGCGTCGAGCACCTGTCGCTCATGGGTTGGGGAGAGCTGTCGGCGTACCTCGCGCCGCGATTCGACGTCGTCGTCGCACACGGATTCAATGCGAGCGTTCAAGAGGACTGGGACGCCTCCATCACGGAGCCGGCGTTCATCAAGGCCTGGACCGAACAGTTCCAGGACCGGCCCGACCTGGCGACGAGCATCGTGCTGCTGGCACGCCGTCGGGACGCCTATCGGCGTCCGCGCTATCTGCAACAGACGTATCATCACGAGTCCAAGGCCATCGCCTACGAGGGCCGGTGGGAGATCGCGCCGCTGCACCGCACGATGACCGCCCGCCGGGGTATGGATGCGGACGCCTCGTCGCTCGCCTTCGACTTCGAGGGGACCGACCTGCTCCTCTTTCTCTGGTCGCACGACTGGAGCGGGTACGCCTTCATCGAGGTCGACGGCATCGGCGCGGACGTGCTCAATCTCTACGGCTCGCAGGGTGGCTTCCGCCGGGTCCATCTGCGCGGGCTGGCCCCCGGCAGGCATCGCCTGACCTTGCGGGGTGGCGAGATCCGCGACCCACGCAGCCATGCGAACCAACTGATCTTCTACCAGGCGATCGCGTACACCCGTGTCGACGACCAAGGGGAAAGCATGAGCTCCAGCGCGCAGGACGTTCCCGCCAACCACAACTTTTCCACCCGGCCCGCCCGGTTCGGCGTCATCTACACGACCCCCGCGCACATGACGGCGCCCGAGCGAGTGCTCGTCTATTCGTTGGTCCTGGGCCTGCGGCCGCAGCGCTGCCTCGAGATCGGGACCCACAAGGGTGGTTCGGCCCTCATCATCGGCGCCGCGCTCGACGACCTCGGCGCGGGGCGACTCGTCTGCGTCGATCCCCAGCCCCTCGTCGCGCCCGAGCACTGGGCGCAGGTGAGCCACCGGGCGACCATGATAGCGGGGCCTTCGCCGGCCGTGCTCCCCCAGGCGATCGAGTCGGCCGGAGGGCTGTTCGACTTCGCGCTCATCGACGGCGACCACGAGTACCCGGGGGTGGTCCGGGACATCGAGGGGACGCTCCGCGTGCTCGCGCCGAACGCCTACATGCTGTTTCACGACGCCAACTACTTCGAGGTGGCGCGGGCGATCGACGAGATGCTGTGCAAGCATGCCGACCGGCTGGTCGACTGCGGGATGCTCTCCGTGCAGCAGACGCCAGAAGATCGCGTCGTGTCCGGTCATCCGGTCATCTGGGGTGGCCTGCGCCTCGTGCGCTATCACAAGCCCGGGTGACGGACCGTCCGACGCATGGTAGCTGAAGGCGGAAGCTCGGGCCGCCCGGTCGGCGGGTGCGCACGATCCCGCGAGCAATGACCAGCGTTTCGATCATCGTCGTCACGTACAACCGGGCGGACTACGTGGAGCAGCTGCTCGCGTCGCTCGGCCATCTCACCTATCCGCACTTCGAGGTGGTGGTGGTGAACGGTCCCTCGAGCGACCGCACGGCGGATGTGCTGCGGGAGTACGACGGCCGCATCAAGGTCGTGAGCTCGCCGGTGGGACGCATGACGGCGCAGCGCAACCTCGGGATCGATCAGGCGACTGGAGACATCGTCATCTTCATCGACGACGACGCGCGGCCGGCCGAGCCGGATTGGCTGGACCGGATCGTCGAGGTCTTCGATGCCGATCGGAGCGGGCGCGTCGGCGCGGTCGCGGGGCCCGCGATCCACTGCGATGGTACGCTGCTCCAGTTCGAATCGGGCATGACGTCCGACTACGCGTTCCAGGTGTTCTGGGGCTCCCGGCCGGACGCGCCGAAGCCGGACGGGACGCGGTGGGTCCGGCGCACGGTGGGCTGCAACAGCGCGTTCCGCCGCTCGGCGCTCGTCGAGGTCGGAGGGTTCGACGAGAACGTTCTCTACTACGCCGACGAGGCAGACGTCTGCTTTCGCCTGGCGAGAGCCGGCTACCGGACCGTCGCCATCCCCGACGGCGCCGTGCGGCACTATCCTGCATCGTCGCCTGGTGCGGGCAAATCGCTCCGCCGAAACTATCGGGTCATCGCCCGGGACGACACGTACTACTGCATGCACAATGGACGAGGTGGCCGCCTCCGCCGGTTCCTCACGACGTTGCGGGTCGCGCCGCGGAAGCACTTCGTCGCGGACGTGTTCAAGTTCTACCGCGAAGACCAGACGTCGGCGGCTGGCGTGCTTCGCTTCTTCCTGTGGGAGTGGCCGCTGGGAATCGTCATGGGGATGTGGGCGGCGCTCGTTCGTGGGCGGCGGTTGGCGCGGGCGGCGATCCCCCCGGCGTTTCTCCCGTTCGGCGCGCAGCGGCCGGAGCGCCGCCTTCGCGTCGCCCTCGTCACCGATCGCGTGCCCCCGTTCGATCACATCGGCGGTGTCGAGCGCTACACGTACGATCTCGCCAAGGGGCTGCATCGGCTCGGGCACGAGGTACACGTGATCTGCCGCGGCGACTTCGGAATTCGGCGCGACGGGCTTGGCTTCACACTGCACGCGGTGTCCGGGGAAGAGCTGGTCGACAACGTCATGTTCCCCGATCGACCCATGGTGAACCAGATCACCGCGTACGCGGCCGCGGTCCCCCACAAGCTCGTGGCGCTCGAGCGCGAAGGCATCACGATCGACGTCGTGCACACGACCAACTGGAACCTCTGCGGCCTCGGGGTATGCCTGGCGCGACTTCACCCGTTCGTGATCATGCTGGTCACGCCGCTCGCGGAGATCATCGAGACGCAGGGCTGGACGCTCGACGACGGGCTGCGAACCTACCTGGCCCTGGATCGGTGGCAGATCGAGCAGGCCGATACGATCTGCTGCCCCTCGTGGGGGGTGCTCGACGTCTATCGCGAGAAGGTGGGACTCGACCGCGAGCACCTGCCTCCCCTCCATCGCACGCCGCTCGGCGTCGCGCCGTTTCGCCGCCCGGATCTCCCGGTGAACACGGGATGCCGGCGCCTCCTCTTCGTCGGCCGCCTCGAATACCGCAAGGGTGCGCACGTGCTGCTCGACGCATTGCCCGACCTGCTGGTGCGTCATCCGGACTGGCAGTGCGACTTCGTCGGCGACGATTGCGGCGCCGACGGCACGGGGACGCGTCTCAAGGGCGAGTTCCTGCGGCGACATGCCGGAGCGCCCTGGCTGGATCGGGTCACGTTCCACGGCGCGGTATCCGACGAGCGGCTCGCCGGCTTCTACGCGGCGTGCGACGTGTTCGTGGCACCGTCGCTGTTCGAGTCGTTCGGGCTGATCTACCCGGAAGCGATGCAGTACGGGAAGCCGGTCATCGGTTGCCGGAGCGCGGGCATTCCCGAGCTCATCACCGACGGTGTCGACGGCGTCCTGGTCGAACCGGGGAGCGTGCAGGCGCTCACGGCCGCGCTCGATGCGCTCATGGGCGACGCCGAGCTGCGTCGCCGACTGGGTGAGGCCGCGCGCGCCAAAGTCGCTCGCGACCTCGATCACCTCGCCATGGCGCGCCGGATGATCCCCGTCTACGAGAGCGTCGTCCGGCGCATGGATGCGCGGGCCAGGGAGCGTCGGCGCCGGCACGTCGCCTCGGCGATCCCGTTCCGGGATGCGCGCGCCGTCGAACGGGTCGGAGCGTGGGAGGAGCGGGAGCCGCGTCCCGGTGAGACCTATCTGGTCGCCGAGCGCCCGGGCGCGGCGCTGCGTTTCGAGGTCCCCGGCGGCAGCGTGCTGTCGCTGGTGACGCTGCGCCACGATTGGAGCGGCGTGCTCGCCGTCGACGTGGACGGACAGCCGCCCGTCTACCTCGATCTGTTCGAGCGGCAGCCCGACTTCCGGAGGCGGACCGACCTGCCCATCGTGGGTGCGCCGGACGACCAGGTCGCCGTGCGCCTGCGCGTACAGCCGTGGCGGAACCTCGACAGTCGGGCGAGCCAGGTGTGGATCCGCCAGGTGTTCGTGAGCGACGCCGCCGATTCCCCGGAGAGCGAACGATGACGACGCACCCCGAAGATTCCGCGAACGTGGACGAGCTGTTGCGGACCATGGACGCCCGCCTGCGCGCGTGCGAGGCGGCGTCCCAGCGCAGCATCTCCCTGGCGATGCAGGCACGCGAGCAGTGGCATCGATTCCGCGCCGAGCCGCTCGGCGGGCGTCTCCTGGGCCTCAAGCGCTTCGTGTACTGGTTCAGTGCGTCGGCGTTCGACCGCCAGGCGCGCGTCCAGGAGGCCATCCTCGACGCCATGGACGAGATCGCGCGTGAGCTGGTCGATCTGCGCAACCGCATGGCCGTGCTCCGGGTCGAGCTGGAGCGGAGCGACGAGGTCACCGGGAGCCCGCGGAGGGGAAACGGCGCGACGTGAGGCGGCGCGCGCCGGGTGGCGCGCGATCGGGGCTGAATCTCGTCGATGCAAGTCTACGAGGCAGTGCTTGGCAGGGAGCGACGCTCTTCACGACCGTGGCTCCCGGTGGTAAGCACACGAGCAAGGTCGATCGATGCCGTCGAGACGCACAGGTCGATTGATCGCGCTGTCGATCGCGGCGTTGGTGTTCTCCACCTCGACTGCTGCTCGCGCGTGGCAGGCACGGCTCAGCGGCACGGGAAGCGGGGAAGGCTCCGCGCTCGCCGTCACGGCGGCGCCCGGCGGCGACGTGGTCGCCGGGGGCTTCATCGACCAGACCGCCACCGGGGCCGATTTCGCTGTGGTGCGGCTCGCCTCGGCGGACGGGTCCGAGCTGTGGCGGACGGTGCTTGCCGGGCCGGCGGTGCACATGCCGCCCAACGAAACCGACGAAGCCGTCGCGGTTGCCATCGATCCCGCCGGCGACGTCATCGCCGCCGGACGCACGTCGTCGCCCGGGGTCGACTCGCAATTGACCGTCGTGAAGCTGAACGGCGCCACCGGCGCGATCCGTTGGCGCCAGGACGCTCCGGCGACATTCCAGGAACCAGTGGGGCTCGCGGTCGACCCGAGCGGCGACGTCTTCGTTGCTACGACGACGGTCGATCCCATGAGCTTCGAATCGCGCATGACGCTCAGGCGGCACGCTGCGCAGACGGGGCTCCCGTCGTGGACGTATACGGGCGTACAAGGGGAGGGTGTCGCCGTCGCCCTGCACCCGAGCGGCGATCCCGTTCTCCTCGGGCGAACCCTGGGAACGTTCCTGCAGGGGAGCGCGGTCGCGCGCGTCGATCAGGCGACGGGAATGGAGGTCTGGGCCACCATGCTTCAGCCTCCGAGTGGCGAGGCCAAGCGATTGCTGGTGTCGGCTGCGGGCGACGTTTACGTCGGCGCGGGCAACACCGGCTCCGACTTCATGATCACCGGTACCATCTCGTTGCTCTCCGGCACCGCCGGGCAACCGAGCTGGACCCACGAGGTGCGCAGCGTCGACGACGCAACCGTGCTCGGGAACGGCGATGTCGCCGTGCTCGAGACGAGCACGATCCAGCAGGGGCAGGCCGCCTTGCTGTCGCCACACACCCTGTGGGTCGAGAGACTCGCGCATGACGACGGCACCCTCGTGGCCGACCACGAATTCCCGCGCGACCCGGGCAACGTGTATCCCTGTCCATGCGGCGCCCGCGGTCGCGGCGCAGCCCTCGTCCTCGATCCGTCGTCGGGCGATCTGTTCGTCGTGGGCAGCTACCGCGACTTCGGTTTCCTGGCCGCACGGCTCGCCGCGGCAGATCTTCACGAGCTGTGGCGCCGCGAAGGGGGCGAGACCCCGGACGTCCCGGGCTGGTACCAGCCGCGCGGTGCGACTCGCACCGCGAACGGGACGCTGGCCGTCGGCGGTGGGCACGCGGCCGTCCTGCCGGGTACGGGCCCGTCCTCCCTCCCCACGTTCACGGTGACGACGTTCGCGGCTGACGACGGCGCGCCACTTGCCTGCGGCGACGGCACCGTGGATGCGGGCGAAATGTGCGACGACGGGAACTTCGTCGGCGGCGACTGTTGCGCCGCCGACTGCAAGACGGCCGCCGCGGAGGGCTCCGCCTGCGACGATGGCTCCGTCTGCACCCTGGGTGATGCGTGCCACGGCGGTATCTGCGCGGGGTCGTCCGAGCTTCCGTGTGCGCCCTGCGGAGAATGTTCGCCGACCAATGGGTGCCTCGCGGAGCCGACGGCGTCGTGCGGTCGGTCGATGGTGAGCGGCGGCGGTCGGCTCGCGGTGGATCGCCCACGGTCCTCTCGCGGCTCGTTCCTGTGGACGCTCAGAAGTGGGCCCGCGACGACCGTCGCGAATCTCGGAGATCCACGGGCCGCCGCCGGGTACGCGGTCTGCGGGATCACGGAGTCCGGGAGGGTCGTACTGCGCGCGACGGCGCCCGCCGGAGGGTGCGGCGCGGTGCGGTGCTGGCGACGAACGCGCCACGGCTTCGAATACAGGGATGCGCGCGCGCCGGACGGGCTGTCCCGTCTTTCGCTTCGGGCAGGCGCCGGGGGCCAGTCGCGATTCGAGGCGACGGGTGGCGGGAAGCATGCGGTCGTTCCCGACCTCCCGGCCACGGAATCGGTCAGGATCGAGCTTCGACGCCTCGATGCACCCGATCGCTGCTGGGCGGCCGACCATGGCACCGTCCGCCGGAACACCCCGCGCCACTATCGGGCGATGGGCGAGTGAACCGCCCCGGCGCTACGCTCACAACACGTCGGCGAATCCCGGCTTCGTGATCATGAACCAGGCGTAGCCGAGGACGAACACGGCGGCGGAGGTCGCCATCGCGATCGACCACGCAGTCCAGTCGGGCGTCTGACTCCAGACGAGGACGCGGCGAAAGTCCTCCACGATGTTGGAGAGGGGGTTGAGGCCGAGGACGGTGCGCAGCGGCTCGGGTACCGCGTCGGCGCGGTAGAAGACCGGCGTCAGGAAGAAGAGGATCTGCGTCGCCATGCCGACGGCGTAGGTCGTGTCACGCAAGAAGACGCCGAGCGACGCGAGGAGCCAGCTGAGGCCGAGCGAGAACGCCAGCAGCGGGAGGGCCGCCACCGGAAGGAGCCAGAGGGTGTGCGACAACGTGCCGAACACGACGAGGCTCGCGACGAGGAGGATCGCGACGTTGACGACGCCGTGGAAGAGGGCGGCACCGAGGGCGCTCACGGGCAGGATCTGGATGGGGAAGACGACGTTCTTCACGTAGTTCGTGTTCGCGACGACCAGCGTCGGCGCGCGCGTCACGCACTCCGCGAAAAGGTTGAAGGCGATGAGGCCGGCGAACAGCGTCAGGGCGAACTCGCCGCGTTGCGGAACGGCGTCGACGCGCCACCGTGCCTGGAAGATGGTCGAGAACACGAGCGTGTACGTAGCGAGCATCACGAGCGGCGTGATGAGGGACCACAGTAGCCCCAGGTACGATCCGCGATATCGCGCCTCGATCTCGCGCCGCGCGAATTGGCCGAGCAGCTCGCGGTGAACGTACAGGTCGCGCATCGGTCGCAGCGGGTTAAGGAAGCGGTACCACATCGCCGCGCGGCGGATCAGGTAGCAGACGTCCGGCGGAGGTTCCAGCACCGGCCACGGCATGATGGTCCGGCGCCACCCGGACGTCGTCGACACGCCCTTGCGCCGCTCTCCGAATTCTAGTTTCTGGCCCTCATGGCGTACTCCATCTCCAAGGCCCCCGCCGGCGATCCCATCCGCATCGCCGGCGGCAAGCTCCAGGTTCCCGACAAGCCCATCCTCCCGTTCATCGAGGGCGACGGCACCGGCCCCGACATCTGGCGCGCGAGCCAGCTCGTCTTCGACGCCGCGGTCGCCAAGGCCTACGGCGGGAAGAAGAAGATCGCGTGGATGGAGGTCTACGCCGGCGAGAAGGCGTTCAACCAGTTCAAGGACTGGCTGCCGGAGGAGACGGTCACCGCGTTCAGGGAGTTCCTGGTCGGCATCAAGGGACCGCTCACGACGCCGATCGGCGGCGGCATCCGCTCGCTCAACGTGACGCTGCGCCAGATGCTGGACCTCTACGTCTGCCTGCGCCCGGTCCGCTACTTCAAGGGCGTCCCGTCGCCCGTGAAGCGCCCCGAACAGGTCGACATGGTGATCTTCCGCGAGAACACCGAGGACATCTACGCCGGGGTCGAGTGGCAGGCCGAGAGCGCCGAGGCGAGGAAGCTCATCGCCTTCCTGCAGAAGGAGATGGGCGTCAAGAAGATCCGCTTCCCGGAGACGAGCGGCATCGGAATCAAGCCCGTATCGCGCGAGGGCACCGAGCGGCTCGTGCGCGCCGCCATCGACTACGCGCTCGGGCAGAAGCGCAAGAGCGTGACCTTCGTCCACAAGGGCAACATCATGAAGTTCACGGAGGGCGCGTTCCGCGACTGGGGCTACGGGCTCGCGGTGCGCGAGTACCGCGACAAGGTCGTGACCGAGCGCGAGAGCTGGATCCTCGGGAACAAGGAGGGGAAGGCCGATCTCACCCCGCAGGCGAACGCCAAGGAGATCGACCCCGGCTACGACATGATGACGCCCGACCAGCAGGCGAAGGTGGTGAAGGAGGTCGAGGCGGCGCTGGCACTGTGGCCGACGCATGGCGACGGCAAGTGGAAGCAGAAGCTCATGGTCCGCGACGCCATCGCCGACATCACGCTGCAGCAGGTCCTGACCCGCCCGAAGGACTTCGACGTCATCGCGACGCCGAACTTGAACGGCGACTACCTCTCCGACGCGCTCGCGGCGCAGGTGGGCGGGATCGGCATCGCGCCCGGCGGCAACATCAACTACGTGACGGGCCACGCCATCTTCGAGGCGACGCACGGCACGGCCCCCAAGTACGCGAACCTCGACAAGGTGAACCCGGGCTCGGTGATCCTCTCGGGCGAGATGATGTTCCGGTTCCTGGGGTGGAACGAGGTCGCCGACCTCATCATCAAGGGCATGGACGGCGCCATCGGCGCCAAGACCGTCACCTACGACTTCCACCGCCTGATGGACGGGGCGACGTTGGTCTCGTGCTCGGGCTTCGCGAAGGAGATCGTGAAGCACATGTAGGCGCGCGCGGGGCGCGCCTACTTCTTGTTCTTCTTCGGCCCCTTCGGGTGCTTCGTCTTCTTCTTGTGCTTCGTCTTCGGCTTCTTCTTGGCCGCGGCCGCACCGGCGGGGGCGGGCGGGTTCGGCTCGAGCACCGGGCGCGCGATGATGGCCCCGCCCTCTGGCCGGATGACCGTCATCGAGGTGCTCGCCTTGGTGGGCACGAAGCACGGGAACTGCGGCGTGTGGAACATGACGACGATGACCCGCTTGCAGACCGTGACCGTCATCTCCCAGCGGCTCGTCGTCTGATCGCCGGAGATGACCCAGAAGAACTCGAGCGGCTTGCCGACGTCCTTGAACTTCTCGAGCGCGACCGCGATGCCCTTGCGGATGATCGACTCGGTGTCGATCGTTTGCCAGAAGCCGCCGCCTGGCGGATCGTTCAGCCAGTCGCGACGAAAGTGCTCGGCCGCCGGCGCGTCGGCATAGAACCCCATGTCCTGCATGATCTGGGGGATCTTGTTCGCCGGCTGCGACGGATCGCCGTTCAGGCGGGTGATGATCTCGTCGACGAGCGGGTTCGAGCTGGCGCCGGCCAGGCGCGAGGCCTTGGCGAGGCGGTGAAAGACCGGGGCTCGAAGGATCAGATCCGGCATCCCTGGCATGGAGGGTTCCTCCTCTCTTCGCCGGTTACCATGATACCTCGAAGAGGTGGTAGCGGCGCGCAAAGCCGCGCAGCGCGACCCGCCCCTTGTCGGTGAACCGGACGGCCTGACCCGACGCGAGCTGCCGGACGACCTCGGCGACCAGGATCTGCCCGGGACGGGCGCGCGCGCAGATGCGTGCCGCCGCCGTGACGGCGGTGCCGAAGAAGTCGTGGTCCTCGAGCATCGCCTCGCCGGCGTTGATGCCGACGCGCACGCCGAGGCGGCGCTCCGGCGAGCGCGCGTTGTGGGCCGCGATCTGGCGCTGCAGCAGGACGGCGCAGTCGAGCGCCAGCGACACCGACGCGAAGGTCGCCATGATCCCGTCGCCGGTGTGCTTGGTCTCGACGCCGCCGGTGCGAGCGAGCGCGTCGCGGACGATGCTGTCGTGCGTGCGCACCAGCTCGCGCGCAGCCGCGTCCCCCAGGCGGTCGAACAGCGCAGCCGACCCGGCGATGTCGGTGAACAGGATCACGGCGAGCGGGCGATCGCGGGCCGGCGGCGGCTCGGGCACGACCCCGAGGGAGCGGGCGTAGAGGACCGCTTCGGCGCGGGTGTCGACGCCGATCTTGCGGAACAGCGTACGGAGATGGCGTGCGAGCGTGTCGGCGCGCAGCACGAGATCGCGGGCGATCGTCGCGTCGTCGTGCCCGCGCGCGAGGTGGAAGAGGATCGTGTGCTCACGGCGGTTGAGGCCTTCGGTGCTCTCGAGCTGGGCAGGGGCCGCGGCGGCGGTCTCGAGAACGGCAGCGAGCGTGCGGGCCTGGTCTTCGAACGGCGTCATGCCGAGCTCGCGCAGGATCGGGAGGGCACGGCCCACGTGGTCCACCGCGCGCCGGCGGTCGGCGCGCCGTCCACGCGCGACGAGCAGCCGCGCCAGGCCGAGGTGGATGCGCGCCAGCTCGGGTCGCATGCCGTGCGTCGTCGCCTGCGCGAGCCCGGTCTCGAACCAGGCCTGGGCCTCGTCCCACCGGTGCAGCATCGTCGCGGCGGCGCCGAGGACGCGCGCGGTGAGACACACCCATCCGCTCGACACGACGACGCCGCGCTCGGCGGCGCGCACGAGGACGTCGTACACGGGCTCGGCCAGCTCGGGCGCGGCGAGGCGCTCGGCGGTCTCGACGAGGGCGCCGTACATGCCGACCGCGTAGACATCGGCGGCGTCGTCCCTCGTGATCGGGCGGGCGAGGGGCAGGAAGCGGTCGTGCAGCTCCGCACGGAGATCCTCGGGACGCTCGGTCCAGGCCCGCACCGCCTGGCGCAGCACGAAGACGGCGAACTGGATCGCCGGCCCCGGGTCGTCGAACACCTGCCCCGGGTCGCCCAGGATGGCGAGCGCGTCCTCGGCTTCGCCGAACGCACCGCGCGCGATGCGTGCGCACGCCAGCGCGGGAAGCGCGGTCGGTCCCGCCCACGGATAGCCGGACCGCTGCAGCAGGGCCATCGCGCGGTAGGCGTGTCGCTCGGCACCGTCGAAGTCGCCCCGCGCGACCGCGAGGCAGGTGAGCGCGCCCTCGGCGAGGGAGTTGTCCCCCCAGTCGTGGAGGCGGCGCGTGATCTCCGCGGCCTCGAACGCGGCCGCGTCGGCGTCGGCGAGCCGCCCGCTCCAGAGGAGCGCCAGCGGGCGGCGCTGCAGGAGGTTGCTCTCGATCCAGGAGTCGCCGCCACGTCGCGCGCAGACGAGGCCCTGTTCCAGGTGCTCGAGCGCGCCGCGCGGATCGAGCGCCTGGCTGGCCGCGAGGGCGGCGGAGCGATGCGACTCGGCGGCGAGCGGATCGTCGCCCAGACGGCGACCGATCTCGAGCCCGCGCTCGGCCATCTCGCGTGCCTGGCCGGCGCGCCGGGCCGTCCAGTAGACCTGCGAGAGCTCGGCCCACACGAACCCGCACAAGGAGGGGTCGTCGTCGGCGAGCCGCTCGGCGACGGCGGTGAGCGGACCGGGATCGATCAGGGTCCCGTAGCCGACCGACGCGAGCGTGAAGCAGGCACGCGTCTTTCCCATGAGGGAGCGCGCCAGCCCGCGCGGATCGTCGGCCTCGGTGAAGGCCGCGATCGCCTTCTCGTAGTGGTCGAGGCACGGGCCCGCGTCCTGATCGCGGGCGTGCGCGAGGCCGGCCAGCCGGTGCAGCTCGGCGCGTTCCCGTACGGGAATCGTCTCGCCGCCGGCGTCGAGCGCGGCCGCGTAGCAGCGCGCCGCGTCCGTCCACGAGGCGCGCGAGAAGGCGAGGTGCCCCGCGCGGCGCGCGTACGCGACGACGTGGATCGGATCGGCGGCCGGTCCGGCGGCGATCAGATGATGGGCGATTTCGAGGTCGCCGTCGGGCGTGGCCGGCAGGTAGTGAGCGCGGAGCGCGCTCGCCACGGTGAGATGCATCCGCTGGCGCTGGCTCGGCGATGGCGTGGCGTAGAAGGCACGCCGAATGAGCGGATGCGCGAACTGGAAAGCACGGCCGTCGGTCGTGAGCAGCCGGCCGGCGACCGCGCCGTCGAGCCGCTCGACCACGACCGCCTGGGGCGTCGCGCTCACCGCGGCCAGCACCTCGGGCACGATGCGATCGCCGATGCAGGCGGCGAGCGTCAGCAGGCGTCGCGTCTCGACGTCGAGCGCGTCGGTCCGCGAGGCGATGGCGGTCGTCACGTCGAGCGGCAGCGGCACGTCGGCGGCCGAGGCGCTCGTCGTGAGGGTGCCGCCCTGCTCGCGGATTGCGCCGTGACGCCGCAGGTGATCGATCACCTCCTGCACGAAGAGCGGGTTGCCATGCGTGGCCTCGTTCACCACCGCGATCATCTGATGCGACGGCCGGCGCAGGCCGAGCCCCTGCACGAGGCGCGTGAGGTCCATCTCGCCGAGGCCTTCGAGGTCGAGGGTTTCGCAGACGTCGTCGCGCTGGAAGCGCGCGATCGCGCGGCCGAGCCGGTGCGTCGGCTCGACCGGACGGCTCGACGCGACGACGAGCAGCGGCAGCCGGTCGCGCCCGGCGACGTCGGCGATGCCGAGCACGAGGTGGGTGAAGAGCTCGAGGGACGCCTGGTCCACCCAGTGCACGTCGTCGAGCATGAGAACCATCGGCTCCTCCCGCGCGAGCTCGATCACGGCGCGCGACGCGGCGAGGAAGAGCTTCGGATCGTGCGGCTGCCACGGCCGGTGCGAGTCGTGGACGGCGCCGGTCGCGACGTCGCCGTGGACGAGACGCCGCACGACGTCGGCGTCGCCGCCCAGGAGACGGGCGACCGACGCCGACATGCTCTGCACGCGCGGCGCCAGCGCCTCGGCGATGGGCAGGAACGGAATGGCCAGGTCCTCGTGGCCTCGCCCCACGCACACCGACGCGCCGCGCGCCGTGGCGTGCGTCTGCAGCTCCCGGAGCAGGCGCGTCTTCCCGATTCCGGGCTCGCCGACGACGAGGGCGACGCGCGGGCGGCCCGCGAGCGCGGACTCCAGGCAACCCCGCAGCCACTCGAGCTCGGCCGCGCGTCCGACGAACGGCGGCGCGCCGCGCGGCGGGTTCGCGAAGGAATGATGGTTCAGCTCGGCTGGAGGGGTCACGACGCTACCTCAGTGCGACATGCCGGGTGGGACGTGGGGGATGAGGAAGATGCAAGAGCGGTTTGCGATACCGTCGAGGATGCCGCGACGCCGATCGAGGTCGGCGAAGTTGCGGTTCGGGCCGCCGAGCGGATCGTCCACCCCCGCCGGTGCCGTTCCGGTGAGGAACTTCGAGAGCAGCGCCTCCTGCCCGAGGGGACCGCTCGGCGACACATGCGTGAAGTGCGTGTCGGTCTCGCGGGCATGACAACCCGAGCACGTATTGAACGAGAACTTGTGACGAAGTTCGGACGGGCTGATGGGCGAGCTGGTGGCGCCCTGCCAGAACGTGTCCTCGGCCATGAGCGCGTCGCCCCCTTTGAACGACGCCGTACCGGGATACTGAAGGGGCACGTCGTACGGCTGGTCGTTGAGGATCGGCGTGGAGTTGGCGGTGACCCACGACGAGACGTCCGCGGTGCCGTTGGCCTCGGGTCGCGGCGTGCGACGCACGGTGCTCTGGGCGAGCGCGCCTAAGTCGTTCAAGTGGAACTCGCGCAGCTCCCAGAGCTGGTTGCCGGGCATCGCGGCCAGGTCCAGGAGGTCGATCTCGTTCGTCCGCAGCTGGGCGAGCGCGCTCCCGTTCGGATTCCCCGGCGCCGCCCCGCTCTTCACGATCTGCTCGGTCAAGACCTCGAGCGCGTCGTTGTAGGCGGTCGTTCCGGGCGTGAGGCTCGAGAGGTCGGCCCACGCGCGCGCCCAATCGCGAAGCGCGATGCAACCGGAGCGTTCGACGCCGTATTCGAAGATCACCGTGAACTGGAGCGGCTTGCACGACGGTGGAGCGCCGAGGGCTCCGAACACGAAGCGCAGCTCGCCGGCGCTTCCCGAGCCGTACGAGAGGTTCTCGGTGAGGTCGATGCGGTTCACGATCGCGAGCAGGCGGAACGGCGCCTCGGCCAGGTCGAGCGGACCGCCCGGAGTCGTTCGCGGCCACGGGTCGATGATCGCGCGCTTCATGAGCCCGCGGCTCGCGATCGAGAGGCCGTTCACGGTCTGCGCGGTCTCCCACTGCGCGAGCCAGTTCCGCACCATCGCCGCGGCGTCGGTCGTGCCGGCCATCTGCTGCATGAGATAGCCGAACGTCCACTTCCCGAGCTTGGTTCCCACACCCCCGGTGCAGGGGTTGTACGTGCGGGTCGTGTCGCCGACGACGCTCGTGTCACGGACGAACAGCGACTTCTTCTCGTCGATCAGCATGGGGGCCACCCAACCGACGTCGAGCGCGACCTTCTCGCCCGAGACGAGCGGCCCGATCGGAAGCTTCGGCAGGACCTTCACGCCGATCTGCTGGCGGCCGGCGAAGACCGGGATGGTGAGCTCGCCGCCGTGCTCGCTCGCCATGCGGTCGAGCAGCTCCTGTCGCTTGCGCAGGGCGTCGACGTCGAGGGTGGTGGTTCCCGTGAAGAGGACGGAGGCGTCGGATTTGGGCCCCTTCTCGGCGTGCAGCTCCACCGGGCCGTGATCGCCCTCGACCGTGAGCGTGTCCTTCAAGCGCGGGTCGCGTGCGAGACGAACGAAGACGCGCGCGGTCGAGGATGCCGGGTCGATGAGCTGCACCGCCACCTCGTCGACATGCGGAGGTCGGACCTGGAAGCTCTCCGATCGCGCTACGATGGGGACCCTCTCCGCATCGGCTCCCTGGCAGGCGGTCAGGGCGGCGACGGCGAGCGTCGCGCAGGCGCGAACGGTACCGATTCGCACGCGCATCGAGGTCCCGAGCGACCCTAGTGCCAGCGCTGCTCGTCGGGCAAGAGGGCACCCCGGCGTGGGCTGCACGGCTTCCTGCGACGGCGACATACCCTCGGAAGAGCACGTTCCGTACCGTTCGGAGCGGCCAAGGTTCGGGACCGCGCGTCGGCTCGATTGGGCAGGGCGTCCAACTGCGTGTCCACGCGAGTGGACACGGCGAGCGGCCCGTCTGCGCCAACCCCCGGCTTGCGCCGGCCCCCGATTTTTAGTTTGAGACCGCTCCTATGGCTCGCAAGAAGATCGCTCTGGTGGGCGCCGGCATGATCGGTGGGACACTCGCGCACCTCTGCGCGACGAAGGGCCTCGGCGATGTGGTCCTCTTCGACGTCGTCGAGGGGTTGCCGCAGGGCAAGGCCCTCGACCTGGCGGCCGCCGGGCCGGTCGAAGGGTTCGACTGCGTCGTGAAGGGCACCAACGACTATGCCGACATCGCGGGGGCCGAGGTCTGCATCGTGACGGCCGGCGTGGCGCGCAAGCCCGGCATGAGTCGCGACGACCTCCTCGGCATCAACGCGAAGATCATCAACACCGTCGCCGAGAACATCACGCGCTACGCGCCGAACGCCTTCGTGATCGTCGTCTCGAATCCGCTCGACGCGATGGTGACCCTGATGAAGGAGAAGACCGGCTTCCCGAAGAACCGTGTCGTCGGGATGGCGGGCGTGCTCGACTCTTCGCGCTACCGCTGCTTCCTCGCCTGGGAGCTGGGCGTGTCGGTCGCGAGCGTGCAGGCCATGGTCCTGGGCGGGCACGGCGACGACATGGTGCCGATCCGCAGCCACACGACGGTGAACGGCATTCCGGTCGCGTCGCTCGTCAAGGCCGATCGCCTGGACGCCATCGAGAAGCGCGTGCGCGGGGCGGGCGCCGAGGTGATCGCGCTCTTGAAGACGGGCTCGGCGTACTATTCGCCGGCGCACTCGGCGATCGAGATGGCCGACGCCTACCTCCACGATCGCAAGAAGATCCTTCCGTGCGCCGCCTACCTCGAGGGCGAATACGGCCTGCGGGGGCTCTACGTCGGCGTGCCGGTGCAGATCGGCGCGGGCGGGGTCGAGAAGGTGATCGAGATCGGCCTCACCGCCGACGAGAAGAAGGCGCTCGCCGTGTCCGCCGACCACGTGAAGGAGCTCGTCGAAGCGACCGCGAAGGTGCTCGCGCAGGCGAATAAGCCCGCGTGATGGCTCTTGCGAGCGCATTTCATTTCGCGCCGGGCGGCAGGCTCGCTACCCTGAAATAGAAGAGCCATGAGTTCCTCGCCCGCACTGCTGGCGTCGACGATCGGCCGCAAGATCGTCATGGCGGTGACCGGCGTCATCCTGTTCGGGTTCGTCGTCCTCCACATGGTGGGGAACCTCCAGCTCTACCTCGGACCCACCGTGATGAACGAGTACGCCGTCTTCCTGCGCGAGCTCCTGCACGGGGCGGGGCTCTGGATCGCGCGCGGCATCCTGCTCGCGGCCGTCGTCCTGCACGTCTGGGCGGCCGTGTCGCTCACGCGCCTCGACCTCGGCGCGCGCCCGGTCGGCTACCGCGAGTGGCGGGCGGCCGAGTCGACGTACGCGTCGCGCACGATGCGCTGGAGCGGGGCGTTCCTCGCCGTGTTCGTCGTCTACCACCTCCTCGACTTCACGTTCGGCACCGTGAATCCCGGCTTCGACGAGGGCAACGTCTACCGCAACGTCGTCGCGAGCTTCCGCATCGTGCCGGTGGCGGGGTTCTACGTCGTCGCGATGTGTCTGCTCGGCATGCATCTGAAGCATGGCACGCTGAGCCTGCTGCGGACCCTCGGGGTTTCGCATCCCCGGCACGAGGCGATCGCCCGCCGGGCGCTCACCGTCATCGCCGCGGTCGTGGTGGTCGCGAACATCTCCTTCCCGCTCGCCGTGCTCCTGGGTGTCGTCCGATGAACCTCGACGCGCACATCCCCTCGGGTCCGCTCGAGCGCAAGTGGGACACGCGTCGCTTCGAGATGAAGCTCGTCGCGCCCAACAACAAGCGGAAGTACCACGTCATCGTCGTCGGGAGCGGGCTCGCTGGCGCGAGCGCCGCCGCCTCGATGGCCGAGCTCGGCTACAACGTCAGCTGCTTCTGCTACCAGGACAGCCCCCGCCGGGCGCACTCGATCGCCGCGCAGGGCGGCATCAACGCCGCCAAGAACTACCGCAACGACGGCGACAGCGTGCGGCGCCTGTTCTACGACACGATCAAGGGCGGTGACTTCCGCTCGCGCGAGGCGAACGTCTACCGGCTCGCCGAGGTGTCGGTGAACATCATCGACCAGTGCGTCGCACAGGGCGTGCCCTTCGCGCGCGAGTACGGTGGCCTGCTCGACAACCGCTCGTTCGGCGGCGCCCAGGTCTCGCGCACGTTCTACGCGCGCGGGCAGACCGGCCAGCAGCTCCTGCTGGGCGCCTACCAGGCGCTGGAGCGGCAGATCGGGTGCGGGCGGGTGCAGATGTACGCGCGGCACGAGATGCTCGAGCTGGTGGTCGTCGACGGCCGCGCACGCGGCATCGTCGTCCGCGACATGGTGACGGGCGAGATCGCATCGCACGTCGGCGACGCGGTCGTGCTCGCGACCGGCGGCTACGGCAACGTCTTCTTCCTCGCGACCTATGCGAAGGGCTGCAACGCCACCGCCATCTGGCGCGCCCACAAGAAGGGCGCGGGCTTCGCGAACCCGTGCTACACGCAGATCCACCCGACCTGCATCCCCGTGTCGGGCGAGTACCAGTCGAAGCTGACGCTCATGAGCGAGTCGCTGCGCAACGACGGGCGGATCTGGGTGCCCCTCAAAGCGGGCGACACACGCGCGCCGGCCCAGATCCCCGACCCGGAGCGCGACTACTACCTCGAGCGCATGTATCCGAGCTACGGCAACCTGGCGCCGCGCGACATCGCGTCGCGCGCCGCCAAGCGCGTCTGCGACGAGGGGCGCGGCGTCGGTCCGGGCGGGCTCGGCGTCTATCTCGACTTCGCCGACGCCATCGGCCGACTGGGCCGCGAAGCCATCGCCGAGAAGTACGGCAACCTCTTCGAGATGTACGAGCGCATCACCGGCGAGGATCCCTACGCCGTGCCGATGCGCATCTACCCGGCGACGCACTACACGATGGGCGGGCTCTGGGTCGACTACGACCTCATGAGCACGATCCCGGGTCTCTTCGTGGCCGGCGAGGCGAACTTCTCGGACCACGGCGCGAACCGCCTGGGAGCGAGCGCGCTCATGCAGGGGCTTGCCGACGGCTACTTCGTGCTGCCGTACACGATCGGCAACTTCCTCGCCGGCGTGAAGCCGGGCGGCATGGACGCGACGCACGCGGAGTGCCGGGCGGCCGAGGCGGCCGTGCGCGAACGCATCGAGCGCCTGCTCGCGGTGCGCGGCAACCGCACGGTGATGTCGTTCCACCGCGAGCTCGGGCGCATCATGTGGGAGCACTGCGGCATGGCGCGCACCAAGGCGAGTCTCACTGCCGCGATCGAGAAGATTCCCGCCCTGCGGCAGGAGTTCTGGAAGAACGTGACCGTCCCCGGCGCGGGGGCCGACCTCAACCAGTCGCTCGAGATGGCGGGGCGGGTCGCCGACTTCTTCGAACTCGGGGAGCTCATGTGCCGCGACGCGCTGGCACGCGAGGAGTCGTGCGGCGGACACTTCCGCGAGGAGTACCAGACGCCGGACGGCGAAGCGCTCCGCAACGACGAGCGCTTCTGTCACGTCGCGGTGTGGGAGTGGTGCGGCGCGGACCGGCCGCAGACGCGGCACGAGGAGCCGCTCGCATTCGAGAACGTCCACCTCGCCACCCGGAGCTACAAGTGATGAACCTGACGCTCCACGTCTGGCGCCAGAAGGACCGCGACTCGGCGGGGCGCTTCGTCACCTACCAGGCGACGGGCGTCGACCCGCACATGTCGTTCCTCGAGATGCTGGACGTGGTGAACGAGGACCTGGTGAAGAAGGGCGAGGAGCCGATCGCCTTCGACCACGACTGTCGCGAAGGCATCTGCGGTACGTGCGGCGTGGTCATCAACGGGCACCCGCACGGCGGCCAGCCGCGTACGACGACCTGCCAGCTCCACATGCGGAAGTTCAAGGACGGCGACACGATCGTCATCGAGCCGTGGCGCGCGAAGGCCTTTCCGATCGTGAAGGACCTCGTCGTCGATCGCGGCGCGTTCGATCGCATCATCGGGGCGGGTGGCTTCGTGACCGCGCCGACCGGCAGCGCGCCCGACGCCAACGCGATCCCCATCCCGAAGGAGAACGCGGACCTGGCCTTCGACGCCGCCACCTGCATCGGGTGCGGGGCGTGCGTCGCCGCGTGTCCGAACGCGTCGGCGTCCCTCTTCACGGCCGCGAAGGTCGCGCACCTGGGGCTCCTGCCCCAGGGGCAGCCCGAGCGCTGGGATCGCGTGCTCGCGATGACGGGGCAGATGGACGGCGAGGGCTTCGGCGGGTGTACGAACCACGGCGAGTGCGAGGCCGCGTGTCCGAAGGGCATCAGCGTGCGCTTCATCGGACAGATGAACGCCGACTTCCTGCGGGCGCGTCTTCGGCGCGGGCGGCGGCCGGCACAGGCGGCCACCGGCGGAGCCGGGTGAGGGAGCGGAATGAACATCCACGAGCATCAGGCGAAGGACCTCCTGCGACGCTACGGCGTGGCGACCCTGCAGGGGCAGGCGTGCTTCACGGTCGACGAGGCCGTGGCGGCGGCCGAGAAGCTCGGGTTTCCGTGCGCCGTGAAGGCGCAGATCCACGCCGGCGGGCGCGGCAAGGCGGGCGGCGTGAAGATCGTGAAGGACGTCGCCGGCGCGCGAGCGGCCGCAACCGAGATCCTCGGCAAGACGCTCGTCACGCATCAGACCGGGCCCCAGGGCCGCGTCGTGCGCCGGCTCTTCGTCGAGCAGGGCTGTCGGATCGCGCGCGAGCTCTACCTCGGCATCGTCGTCGATCGCGCGGTCGGGCGCGTGACCGTCATGGCGTCGACCGAGGGCGGCGTCGAGATCGAGGAGGTCGCGGCGCGAACGCCCGAGAAGATCCTGCGCGAGATCGTCGATCCCGTGGTGGGGCTCGCGGGGTACCAGGCCCGCCGCCTGTGCTTCGGGCTCGGCCTCTCGAAGGAGCAGCTCGGCAAGGGGGTCCCGTTCCTCACCGCGCTCGCCCGCGCCTTCGTCGACCTCGACGCGTCGCTGGTCGAGATCAACCCGCTGGTCGTGACGGCCGCCGGCGACCTGGTCGCGCTCGACGCCAAGATCAGCTTCGACGACAACGCGCTCTTCCGTCACCCCGACGTGAAGGAGCTGCGGGACGTCAACGAGGAGGATCCGCGCGAGACCGAGGCGGCGAAGTTCGACCTCTCGTACATCGCGCTCGACGGCAACATCGGCTGCATGGTGAACGGCGCCGGCCTCGCGATGGCGACCATGGATTCGGTCAAGGCGGCGGGCGGGAGCCCGGCCAACTTCCTCGACGTGGGCGGCGGCGCCAACACCGAGAAGGTGAAGGCCGCCTTCAAGATCATCCTCTCCGACGCGGCCGTGAAGGCGATCTTCATCAACATCTTCGGCGGCATCCTGCGCTGCGACGTGCTGGCCGAGGGCGTTGTCGCCGCGGCGCGCGAGGTCGGCCTCAAGGTGCCGCTCGTCGTGCGGATGGAGGGGACGAACGTCGACAAGGGCAAGCAGATTCTCGCGGAGTCGCGTCTCGACATCATCTCGGCGTCCGACATGCAGGACGGCGCCAAGAAGGCCGTCGCGGCGGCGGGACGCGCGGCGTAGGGGAGGCGACGATGGCGGTGCTCGTCGACAAGAACACGCGCGTCCTCACGCAGGGCATTACGGGTGCGACGGGGCAGCTCCACACGCGCCTGTGCAAGGAATACGGCTCGCAGATGGTCGCGGGCGTGACGCCCGGCCGCGGCGGGACCGACTTCGAGGGCATTCCGATCTTCGACACCGTCGCGCAGGCCGTGAAGGTGACGGGCGCGAACGCGGCCGTCATCTACGTGCCGCCGCCGGGCGCAGCCGATGCGATCCTCGAAGCGGCAGACGCCGACGTCCGCCTGGTCGTGTGCATCACCGAGGGCATCCCGGTGATCGACATGGTGCGCGTGAAGCGCGCGCTCGAGGGCCGTCCGGTGCGCGTCATCGGGCCCAACTGCCCCGGCGTCATCACGCCGGGCGCGAAGTGCAAGATCGGCATCATGCCCGGCTACATCCACACGCCGGGTCGCGTCGGCGTCGTGTCGCGCAGCGGGACGCTCACCTACGAGGCCGTCTACCAGCTGACGCAGCTCGGCATCGGCCAGTCGACCTGCATCGGGATCGGCGGCGATCCCATCATCGGCACCGGCTTCGTGGATGCGCTGCGCCTCTTCAACGACGACCCCGACACCGACGCCGTCATCATGATCGGCGAGATCGGCGGCTCCGCCGAGGAAGAGGCGGCCGCCTTCATCAAGGCCAACGTGAAGAAGCCGGTCGTGAGCTTCATCGCCGGGCAGACCGCGCCGAAGGGCAAGCGGATGGGCCATGCGGGCGCCATCATCGCGGGCGGCAAGGGCACGGCGGCCGAGAAGATCGCGGCGCTCGAGGCCGCCGGCGTCCACATCGCGCCGAGCCCCGCCGAGCTCGGCGTCACCATGCAAGCGGCGATGCGAAAGGCAGGGCTGTTGAAATGAGCCAGCGGACGTTCTTCATCGTCAAGCCGGACGCGATCGCGAAGCGCGTCCTCGGCAAGGTGCTCGCGATGATCGAGGCCTCGGGTCTCGTGATCGTCGCCGGGCGCATCACGCAGCTCACGGACGAGCAGGCCGGGCGGTTCTACGCCGTCCACAAGGAGCGGCCCTTCTTCGGCGACCTCAAGCGCTTCATGACGTCGGGCCCCGTCTTCGTCGGCGTCCTCGAGGGCGACGACGCCATCAAGCGCTGGCGTGACCTCATGGGGCCGACCGATTCGAAGAAGGCGCCCAAGGGCACCGTGCGCGGCGAGTTCGGGACCGACGTCGAGAAGAACGCGTCGCACGGCTCGGATGCACCCGAGACGGCCCGCGCCGAGATCGCCTTCTTCTTCCCGGGGCTCGAGCTGCCGGGCGCAACCGCGGCGCCATAGCATCCGCTCGCGCGTTCTCCGGTTCGGTGCGCCACCGATTTTCGCTTGACCGTTTCGTTCACGGCACGGTAACTGCCACCTGGCTCGAATGCTCCGAAGGTCGGTCCTCGCCGGTGTCCTGCTGCTCGGTCTCGCGTCCGGTGCGTGGTCGCAAGCGATCCTCACCAAGGCCAACGGCGGCGACGACATCCTCATCTTCCCGACGCCCGGCACCGGCCTGCCTGCCCCGACAGCGACACCGGTGACGGGGCTGCCGTCGGCGCCCCTGCGGCCGCACGGCGTCACCTGCATCGACGACGACACCTGCCTCGTGGGCGACTTCCTCTCGCCGCGCGTATTCGTCGTGCGCGCCTCCACCGCCTCGGTCATCGACACGATCGACACCACCGCCACGTACACCGGCAGGGCCACGCTCGCGGTGAACAACGCCCGCACCTTCGTCCTCGCCGTCTCGTCGGGGTTCTCGGGCACCTCCACGCTCGCCGTCATCCCGTTGCCGCTGACGTCGCCGCCGACGATCGGCACCGTGCCGCTGCCCGATCTCCTCGCCGCCTTCGCGACGGAGGGCGTGGCCTTCGACGCCTCGGATCGGGCCTACGTCTGTCACGGCACCGGCGTGTCGGTGCTCGATCCGCCGTACACGACGATCGCGTTCACGATTCCGCTGCCCTCACCGCAATGCGTGTCGGTGGCCGTCACGCCCGACGGGACGAAGCTGCTCGTGCCGGAGCTGACGGTCGGTACGACCCAGGGCCGCGTGCGGATCTTCACGGCGCCGCTCTCGGCCATGTCCACCTTTGATCCCCTGGACATTGCGGGTGCGTCCAACGGCGCGATGCCCGCCCTCTTGAACCTCTCCGGCATCGTCATGCTGCCGGACGCAAGCCGGGCGCTCGTGACGACGACCGCCGCGCCGAACCTCTGGTCGATCACCGCGCCGTTCAGCGGCGCCTCGGTGGTGGAGCCGATCGCTCTGCCGGCGAGCTTCAACGCCGCCCGCGGCTTCGAGGACGTCGGGATCAGCCCCGATGGACAGCTCGCCATCCTCGGCGGCGGCGGCGACAACGACGCGCACACCGCCTTCGTGCGGGCGCCGTTCACGACCGCCGGGGCGACCGTTTTCGACGTCGCCGTCGCGGGTGGACGCGGCAACGGAGCCGCCCGCTTCCTGAGCCCGGTCCAGCTCCCTCCGGTCACCACGACCACGCTCCCGGGAGGCGCCGAGGACTGCGGCAACTGTCTCGACGACGACGGCAACGGCCTCACCGATGCCGAGGACCCGTCGTGCTGCACCGGATCGCAGCGTCAGACGCTGACGCTGCGATCCGGCCGGCTGAAGCCGGGCCCGAGCGACACCACCGCCCTCAAGCTGAAGTCGATGATCCCCGGATTGTCCGGCGTCGATCTCCGCACGCAGGCGCTGGAGGTCCAGCTCCGCGGCGCGCACGGCGAGCTGTTCTGTGCGACGCTACCGGCGGGCCGCCTGGTCGGAAAGAAGCGCGCCTTCCGCTTCAAGGACCGGGCGGGCACGGTGGCGCGGGGCCTCGCCAAGATCGCGGTGAAGCTCGCCAGGGGCGGCGCCGCCAAGGTCTCGATCGCAGGCAAGCGGACCCAGCTCACGACCCCGGCTGCCGGCAGCATCGACGTGACGCTCGGGCTCCGCAGCGAAGCGGAGAGCCGGTGCGCCGCGGTCACCGCCCCCTTCCGTGCCGTCGGCAAGAAGGGCGTGCTGCGCGCGCCCTAGGGTGGTGGCGGCAGCTCGTCTCGCGTCCAGTCGGACGTCGGACGATACGGCATGATGACCCAGAGCACGGCGTAGATGACTGGCCCGGCGATGCCGAGGCTGAACACGGTGCCGAGCACGAACGCGAGACGGACGACGGTGACGGAGACGCCGAACTCCTGCGCGAGCCCCGCGCACACGCCGGCGATGCGGCGCTGCTCGCGCGAGCGATACCAGGTGCGCGTGAGGGCGTGGCCGTCGACGATGCTGCCGCAGTAGCGGCACTTGACCGCCTCGGCGCGGATCTCCTCCGCGCAATGTGGACAGCGCTTCATGGCGTCAAGCATGCGCCTCCTGCAGGGCCGCCCGGAGCTGGCGCTCGGCCAGCACCGGGACCGCCGCGTAGGTGAGGGCGAGGATCAGGACGAGGACGATCGCGTACTGCGTCACGAGGTAGGTGGTGAGGGCCGCGGGGAGCAGCGTTCCGAGGACGTCGTGCAGCCAGCGGAGCACCGTCACGTCGAAGGCGAGGACGAACGGCAGCGGCACCAGCGCCGCCGCGAACGGGCGGAGCCAGGTGCGCCACCGCACCCGGCGAGCGTGTACCGCGAGCAGCGGCGCCGCGGCCGCCAAGACGCGCGGCGTGAGATCGCCGGGCGGCGGCACGTCGAGCGCGCCCAGCAGCGTGCGGATCTCGTCGCGCTCGCTCACGCGGTCCTCGCGAGGGATTTGAGATTCATGACGGCGTGGTGGAGGCGGCTCTTCACCGTCCCGCGTGGGACGCCGAGGATCTCCGCGACCTCGTCCTCCGGGAGATCGTGATAGTAGCGCAGCAGGACGGCCTCGCGCTGCGGCGCGGGCAGCGCCGAGAGGAGGCGCGCCGCGTCGAGCGCCGCGCCCTGGCGTTCGGCCGTGTCGGGCGCGGCGCCGTCGAGGGTCGAGGGATCGACCGGGTCGGGCGGCGGACGGCGATGCCAGTCGCGACAGAGGTTGACGGCGATCTGGAAGAGCCAGGTCGAGAAACGTCTCCGGCGGTCGAAGCGATCGGCGGCGCGGAGGACGCGCAGCCACGTCTCCTGATAGAGGTCGTCGACGTCGCGGCCGCCGAGGTGGCGCCACAGGAACCGGTGCAGCGGGCGCTCATACCGCCGGCACAGGCTCTCCAGGGCCTGCGGATCGCCGCTCGCGACGGCCGCCATCAAGTCCTCGTCGGACGGCATCTCGGGCTGTGCGCCCCGCTATCATGCGGCCGGGCCCCCCGAAAAAGGCGTCGACGATCCGTGGCGCCAGCGACGCAGCATCGCCGCCGCGTCGTCGAGCAGCCCTTCGACCTGAGACGGCTCGCCCGCCGTGCGGGGGATCATCAGCCAGCCGATGGCGTACAGCATCGGGCCGAGGAAATGGATGAAGGTGAGCACGCCGAAGCCGAGGCGCACCGCGCCGACCGGAACGGCGGTGGCGTGGGCGACGGCCGCCGCCACGCCGGCGACCCGGCGCTCCGGATGGTCGCGGCGCCACGCGCCGGCGTCGAGCATCGCGAGCCGGCTCCGGCAGTGCGGGCAGCGAATCGCCGCGGCGGCGATGTCCTCGGCGCAGAACGGGCAGGGGCGTCGCGGTTGGGTCTCGTCCATGAATCCTCCTCGCCCCGTAGTACGCGGCCCGGGTCGCGGAGGTTCACCCGGCAGGATAGTATCCCGATTCCGCATGGCGCTCGCGGACATACAAGACCTGGACCTCGCCGTCGCGCAGGCCTGGTGCGAGCAGGCGGGCGAGCCCCGCTACCGCGCCGCACAGGTGCTCGCGTGGGTGCACCGCCGCGGCGTCGACGACTTCGCCGCCATGTCGAACCTCGGGAAGACGCTGCGGGCGAAGCTCGCCGAGGTGTTCGAGGTGCGGCGCCTCGTGCCGGCCCACGTCGAGAACGCCGCCGACGGAACGCGGAAGCTCCTCTTCCATCTTCCGGGGACGACCGAGAACGGGCAGCGGCCCGCCGCGATCGAGAGCGTGCTGATCCCGCAGACAGGACGCCCGAGCGGCGCGCGCGATCGTCTGACCCTGTGCATCTCGAGCCAGGCCGGCTGCGGCATGGGCTGCGGCTTCTGCGCGACGGCGCAGATGGGGCTCGTGCGGAACCTGCGCGCGGGCGAGATCGTGGGGCAGGTGCAGGCGGCGCAGGCGGTCGCGGCACCCGAGGCCATCACGAACGTCGTGCTCATGGGCATGGGCGAGCCGCTCGCGAACTACGACGCGGTCCGCACGGCCACGGGCATCCTCACGGCGGAGTGGGGCTACGCGATCTCGCCGCGCCGGATCACCGTGTCGACCGTCGGGCTCGCGCCGCTCGTGCCGCGCTTCATCGCCGAGACGCGCGTGAACCTCGCCGTCTCGCTGCACGGCACGACCGACGCGCAGCGCGAGCGCCTCGTTCCCGTGAACCGGCGCTACCCGCTGGCCGCGCTCCTGGCGGCGTGTCGCGAGGTGCCGATCCCGCGTCGCAAGCGGATCACCTTCGAGTACGTCATGCTCGCCGGCGAGAACGACGCCGAGGCCGACGCCCGCCGGCTGGTGGAGCTGCTCCACGGCATGCGCGCCAAGGTGAACCTGATCCCCTTCAATCCCTTTCCCGGGACGCGATTCATGCCGAGCCCGCGCGCCCGCATCGCCCGCTTCCAGCAGATCCTGCTGGGTCGCGGCGTCCACGCCACGGTCCGCGAGAGCCGGGGTCGGGACATCCAGGCGGCCTGCGGACAGCTCGCGACGGCGCGGCCGGCGGCGTAGCGACCGTGGGCGGCATCGGCGTCGTCGTCAATCCGCACGCGAAGGGCAACCGCACGGTCGCCCCCGATCGCGAACGGCGCATGTCGGAGATCCTCGGCAGCGACGGCGTCGTGCGCGTGACGCCGAACCTGGCGGCGATCGGCGACGTCGCGCGCGAGTTCGCCGAGCGGGGGGTCGACATCCTGGCCGTGTGCGGCGGCGACGGCAGCGACCACTGCACGCTCACCGAATTCCACAAGGTGTACGGGGACCGTCCGCTACCGGTCCTTCTCCCGCTCCGCGCGGGGACGATCAACTACATCGCGGACGCGACGGCGGGACGCCGCGGCACGCCCGAGCAGGTGCTGGCGCGCGTCGTGCGCGACGAGCGGCGCGGGCACACGCACGTCACGACCGAGCGCGACGTGCTGCGCGTGAACGGCACCGAGCTGGGCTTCCTGCTCTCGTTCGGGACCGCCGTCAACTTCCTGCGTACGTACTACGCGCTCGACCGGCAGGGGCCGTGGCAGGCGACGAAGCTCCTCTCGAAGATGATCCTGTCGGCCATGTTCGGCACGCACATCTCGCGCGCGGTGTTCCAGGCGGTCGAGGCCGACATCGACTGCGACGGTGACGCGCTGCCGTTTCGCCTCTTCACGTTCTTCTTCGCGGGCACGGTCGACCAGATCGCGCTCGGCTTCAAGCCGACGTACCTGGCACTGCGCAAGCGCGGCTTCTTCCACGTGATCGGGGGGCCGATCCCGGCACGCCGCCTCATCCGCCGCGTCGTGCGCGTCTACCGTGGCTTCCCGACCGGCGAGCCCGAGCTGTACGACAGCTTCGGCCAGCGACTGTCCATCGATTTCGCCCGCTCGACGCACATCATGCTCGACGGCGACATCCTCGAGCCGGTCGTGCGCTGCGAGGTCGACGTGCCGTTCCGGGTGACGCTCATCCGTGGCTGACATGCGGCCGACGAGGTTGCGTTCGCGTGTCGATTCCGTACCATGCGCGCGCCGCCGGGGCGGGCGGCCTGCATGAGCGAACCCACCCTCGGCGTCATCGGCGGAAGCGGACTCTACGAGCTTCCGGGGCTGGCGGACGTCGATCGCGTGCGCCTGCGGACGCCGTTCGGGGAGCCCTCCGACGAGATCGTCGTCGGGCGGCTCGGCGGCACCCGCCTCGCGTTCCTGCCGCGCCACGGCCGCGGGCATCGCCTGCTGCCGAGCGAGCTGCCGTTTCGGGCGAACCTGTGCGCGTTGAAAACGCTCGGCGCCGAGTGGGTGGTGGCGGTGAGCGCCGTGGGATCGCTGCGGGAGGAGATCGCACCAGGACACGTGGTCGTGCCCGACCAGTTCATCGACCGCACGCGCGGACGCACCGAGGAGAGCACCTTCTTCGGGCACGGCGTGGTGGCGCACGTCCAGTTCGCGGACCCGTTCTGCGCGCCGCTGTCGCGCGCGCTGGGAGACGCGGCCCGCGCCCAGGGTGCGACCGTCCACTCGGGCGGCGTGTACGTCTGCATGGAGGGGCCCCACTTCTCGACCCGCGCCGAGTCGAACCTCTACCGGAGCTGGGGCGCGCACGTGATCGGCATGACGAACCTCCAGGAGGCGAAGCTCGCGCGCGAGGCCGAGCTCTGCTTCGCGACGCTCGCGCTCGCGACCGACTACGACTGCTGGCGCCCGGGCCACGAGGACGTGCAGATCGACGACATCCTGCGCGTGCTCGCCGCCAACGTCGACCTGGCGCGGCGGACGGTCGCGGCCGTCGCCGGCCGGCTCCCGGCGCGCAGCGGGTGTGCGTGCTCGCGTGCGCTCGAGAACGCGATCATCACGAGCCGGGACGCGATCCCCGCGGCCGTCCGCCGCGATCTGGCGCCCATCGCGGGGAAGTACCTGTGACGGCGGCGGTCAACGATGGCGCGATCGCGGTCATCGGCTCGGTCGCCTTCGACACGCTCGAGACGCCCGCGGGTCGCGCCGACGACGAGCTCGGCGGCTCCGCCGTCCACTTCGCCGTGGCGGCGAGCTTCTTCACGAAGGTGCAGCTGGTGGCGCCGATCGGCGACGACTTCCCGGCCGAGGCGCTGCGCTACCTCGAGTCGCGGGGCATCGACTGCAGCGGGCTCGAGCGGCGCGCCGGTCGCACCTTCCGCTGGCACGGGCGCTACCACGAGGACATGAACCGTCGTGACACGCTGCACCTGGACCTCGGCGTCTTCGGGGGCTTCCAGCCGCGTGTGACCGACGCCATCCGCCGCGCGCCGTTCGTCTTCCTCGGCAACATCGACCCGACGCTCCAGGGTGGCGTGCTGGACCAGTTCGCGAGCCCGACCCTCGTCGGCCTCGACACGATGAACCACTGGATCGACGAGGCGCGCGCACCGCTGGAGGCGCTGCTCCCGCGCGTCGATCTGCTCGTCATCAACGACGAGGAGGCGCGGCAGCTCTCGCGCGAGACGAACGTGGCCCGTGCCGCGCGGCGCATCCTCGGGCTCGGGGCGAAGAGCGTGCTGGTCAAGCGCGGCGAGTACGGCGCCATCCTCTTCTCGCCCGGCTCGGTGTTCGCCGTGCCGGCGTTCCCGCTCGAGGAAGTCTTCGACCCGACCGGGGCCGGCGACACGTTCGCCGGTGGCCTCCTCGGCCATCTCGCCGCCAGCGGCGACCTCGCGACGCCGAACGTGCGGCGGGCCATCGTCTACGGCAGCGTGCTCGCGTCGTTCGTCGTCGAAGACTTCGGGGGACGTCGCATGCGGACCCTCGAGCGCGATGCGATCGAACAGCGCTATCGCCAGTTCGTGGCCCTGACGGAGTTCTGATCACGTCGTCGCCGCACCTATCGGTCGTGATCCCGCTCTTCAACGAAGAGGAGAGCGTGGACGCGCTCGTGCGCGAGCTCGGGGAGGTGCTCGACGACCTCGGGGAGCCGGCCGAGATCGTCGTCGTCGACGACGGCAGCACGGACCGGAGCTTCGCGCGGCTCGCGGCGCTCCAGGCGGAGGAGGGGCGCCTGCGCATCGTGCGGCTGGCGCGGAACTACGGGCAGACGGCGGCGCTCGCCGCCGGCATCGCGCACGCGCGCGGCGAGCTCCTCGTCACGATGGACGCCGACCGGCAGAACGACCCGCACGACATCCCGCAGCTCCTGGCGGCGCTCGGCGACGACGTCGACGTCGTCAACGGGTGGCGCATCGACCGCAAGGACGGCTACCTGCGGCGCCGACTCCCGTCGCAGCTCGCAAACCGGCTGATCTCGCGCGTCACCGGAACGCGGCTGCACGACTACGGCTGCACGCTGCGGGTCATGCGAATGCCGATCGCAAAGGAGCTGCCCCTCTACGGGGATCTCCACCGCTTCATTCCGGCGCTCGCCGCCGAGATGGGCGCACGCGTCGTGGAGCTGCCGGTGAACCACCGGCCACGTACGGCGGGGCAGTCGAAGTACGGCCTCGGACGCGTCATGCGCGTCGTGCTCGACCTCGTGACCGTGCGGTTCCTGTCCGGGTTCTCCACACGCCCGATCCAGCTCTTCGGCCTCCTCGGCGCACTGTTCACGATCGCCGGCTTCGGCCTCGTGGCGTGGCTCGGCTTCGAGCGCATCGTCCTTCGCACTCCCCTCGGCGGACGCCCCATCGTCCTCCTCGCGCTGCTGCTCGGCATCGTCGGCGTGCAGTTCGTCTCCATCGGACTCCTCGGCGAGATCCTCATGCGCACGTACCACGAGTCGCAGGAGAAGCCGATCTTTCGCGTGCGCGAGATTCGCGACGGCCGCGTGGCTGCCGTGAGCGACGCGGTGGAGCGTTTGCATTGACATCCCGGGAAACCGCAAGTAAGGCTCTCCGCGCATGAAGCTCTGCGTAGTTGGAACGGGCTACGTCGGGCTCGTCGCCGGTACTTGCTTCGCGGAGGGCGGCAACGACGTCATGTGCGTCGACAACGTCGCGGCGAAGATCGAAGCGCTGCGGCGCGGTGAGGTGCCGATCTACGAGCCCGGCCTGGAAGAGCTGATCCGGCGCAACGTCGCCGAGGGCCGGCTCGCGTTCACGACCGACCTGCCGGACGCCGTGCGCAAGAGCCGCGTCTGTTTCGTCGCCGTCGGCACGCCCGAGCGCGAAGACGGCTCGGCGAACCTCTCCGCCGTGCTCGCCGTGGCGCGCGGCATCGCCGAGACGATGGACGGCCATCGCGTGGTCGTGACCAAGAGCACCGTGCCCGTCGGGACGCACCTGAAGATCCGCCACGAGATGGAGCCGATCACGAAGCATCCCTTCGACGTCGTGTCGAACCCGGAGTTCATGAAGGAGGGCGCCGCGATCGAGGACTTCCTGAAGCCCGATCGCGTGGTGATCGGGGCCGCGTCGCCCGAGGCCTTCAAAGTGATGCGCGAGCTCTACGAGCCGTTCGTGCGCACGGGCGCCCCCATCCTCGAGATGGACAACGCCAGCGCCGAGATGACGAAGTACGCCGCCAACGCGCTCCTCGCGACGCGCATCTCGTTCATGAACGAGATCGCGAACCTCTGCGAGCGCGTGGGCGCCGACGTCGACTACGTGCGGCGCGGCATCGGGTACGACCGGCGGATCGGGCATCACTTCCTCTTCCCCGGCGTCGGCTACGGCGGCTCCTGCTTCCCCAAGGACGTGCAGGCCGTCATCCACACCGCGCACGAGAACGGGATGATGTTCCCGCTCCTCAACGCCGTGGAGGAAGTGAACGACGCGCAGAAGCGGCGCCTGGTCGAGAAGATCGTGACCGAGTTCGGCACCGATCTGCGCGGCAAGCGCTTCGCCATCTGGGGCCTCGCCTTCAAGCCGCGCACCGACGACATGCGCGAGGCGCCGGCGCTGACGGTGATCAACGGGCTTCTCGACCACGGGGCCGAGGTCGCCGTGCACGACCCCGAGGCGCTGACGCAGGCGCGCAGCGTCTTCGGCGACCGCGTGACCTACCATCGCGTGAACTACGAGGCGCTCGCCGGCGCCGATGCGCTCCTCATCGTGACCGAGTGGAGCGAATTCCGGCGCCCGGATTTCGATCGCATGAAGTCGCTTCTCAAGCGGCCGATCATCTTCGACGGCCGCAACATCTACGAGCCCGAGGTCATGCGGGAGCACGGCTTCACGTATTTCCCGATTGGGCGCGTCGTCGTCCGGCCGTCGTAGGGCGAGGGGAGGGGCGGCCATGGGACGGGTGCTCATCACCGGCGGCGCGGGATTCATCGGCTCGCACCTCTGCGAGCGCTTCCTGGCCGACGGCGACGACGTGATCTGCATGGACAACTTCCTCACGGGGTCGCCGGACAACATCGCGCACCTGTTCGCGAATCCGCGTTTCTCGTTCATCCAGCAGGACGTGACGAACTACATCTACGTCGCGGGCGCGGTCGACGCGATCCTGCACTTCGCGTCGCCGGCGAGCCCGGTCGACTACCTCGAGAAGCCGATCCAGACCCTCAAGGTCGGCTCGCTCGGCACGCACAAGGCCCTCGGCCTCGCCAAGGTGAAGAACGCGCGCTTCCTGCTCGCGTCGACGTCGGAATGCTACGGCGATCCGCTCGTGCACCCGCAGAACGAGGACTACTGGGGAAACGTGAACCCCATCGGCCCGCGCGGCGTGTACGACGAGGCGAAGCGCTTCGCCGAGGCCATGACCATGGCCTACCACCGCACGCACGGCGTGCAGACGCGCATCGTGCGCATCTTCAACACGCACGGCCCGCGTATGCGGCTCAACGACGGGCGTGTCGTGCCGAACTTCGCGGCGCAGGCGCTCCGCGGCGAGCCCATCACCGTGTACGGCGACGGCTCGCAGACGCGCAGCTTCTGCTACGTGGCCGACCTGGTCGAGGGGATCGTGCGCCTGCTGCGCTCGGACTACGACAAGGGCCCGGTGAACCTCGGCAACCCGACCGAGACGACCATCCTGCAGTTCGCCGAGAAGATCAGAGCGCTCACCGGCTCGAAGAGCGAGATCGTCTTCCGCCCCCTGCCGGTCGACGACCCGAAGGTGCGGAACCCCGACATCACGCGCGCCCGGAAGCTCCTCGGCTGGGAACCGAAGGTGGGCCTCGAAGACGGCCTGCGCAAGACGATCGAGTACTTCAAGGGCAAGGTATGAAGATCCTGGTGACGGGCGGTGCGGGCTTCATCGGCTCGCACGTGGTGGACCTGTGTCTGTCGGCCGGCCACGAGGTCCTGGTCGTCGACAACCTCGCGACCGGGAAGCGCGAGAACCTGAACCCGAAAGCGCGCTTCTTCGAGCTCGACATCCTCGATCCCAAGACCGCCGATCTCATCCGTGCCGAGAAGCCCGACGTCCTGAACCATCACGCCGCCCAGATGGACGTGCGGAAGTCGGTCGCCGACCCGATCTTCGACGCGCGCACGAACATCCTCGGCACGATCGAGCTGCTGAAGGCGGCGCGCGACGCGCAGGTGAAGAAGGTGCTGCTCGTGTCGTCGGGCGGCGCGGTCTACGGCGAGCAGGAGGCGTTCCCGGCGCCGGAGACGCATCCGACCTGGCCCGTGAGCCCCTACGGCGTCTCGAAGCGGGCGAGCGAGCTGTACGCCTACTTCTTCATGAGCGAGTACAAGCTCCCGTTCTGCGCCTTCCGCTACGCCAACGTCTACGGCCCGCGGCAGGATCCGCACGGCGAGGCGGGGGTCGTCGCGATCTTCTCGGGCAAGATGCTGCGCGGCGAGCCCGTCACGGTGAACGGCGACGGCACGCAGACGCGCGACTATGTCTACGTGGGCGACGTCGCGCGTATGAGCCTGCTCGCACTGGAGAAGGACGCGACGGGTCCGGTCAACATCGGCACCGGCGTCGAGACCGACGTGAACCGCCTGGCGGCGCTGCTGCTCGAGGTCTCGGCGAGCAAGAGCGAGGTGCGCCACGGTCCGGCGAAGCCGGGCGAGCAGCGCCGCAGCGTGGTCGACGTCCGGCATGCCGCGGCGGCGTTCGGGTGGAAGCCCGAGGTGCCCATCAAGGACGGGCTGCGTCGCACTGTGGAGTTCTTCCGGCAGAAGCAGGACCGCGACGGCTGACGGCCCGACTTTCGGGTTGACAGGACGTGGTCCCGGAACGATGGTCCCCGTGCATGCATGTCCGCACGGGCACACTCGTGGGCGCGCTCCTCGCCGTCGCGCTCGCAGGACCCGCAGCGTCGCATGCGTCCGGTCGACTCTGTCCGAGCGACAAGGCGAACGCGGCTGGGAAGGAGAGTCTGTGCAGGGCGCGCTGTGACGCCGCCGCGTTGCGCAGCGGCTCTGGCCCCAGCTCGGACTGCCACGATCGATGCCGCTCGAAGCTGGGGCTCGCCTGGGCCCGCGCCGATCGCAAGGGGGACTGCATCGTCGCCGGGGACGAGGGTGCGGTCGCCGACCAGGTCGGCGCGCTCGTCGTCGCGCTGGAGGGTACGCTCGGGCTCGCCGGACGGAGCGCGTGCACGGGCAAGCAGTACCAGTACGCCGGCCGGCGTGCGTCCTGCCGCCTCAAGTGTCACGCGACCGCGATCCGGCAGAGCGTGCCCGTGTCGTCGGCCTGTCTCGACGGGTGTGATCGCTCCTTCCAGGGGCGATGCCTCGGCGCGAACGCCGCGGGCGGATGCCTGGTGCCGGTATCGTGCGCGGGGGTCGCTTCGACGGTCGATGCATTCGTCGACGGGACCGTCACGGCGTTGCTGACCGCCACCACCACGACCACCACGTCGACGACCACGCCGCCGACCTCGACGACCGCGCCCGCGTGCATTGGTTGCGTGGCCGACGGGAACGGGAACGGCGTCCGGGAATGGATGATGGTCGGGGACTCGAACACCACCTTCATCGCGTGCGCGTACCCGATCGTGTTGCAGAGCCGGTACGATCCGCTCGACGTGACCATCCTCGACGAGGGCGATTTCGGATCGTCCGCCGCCTCGTGGGTCGCGGGCGACGTCCTCGCTCCGTTGCTCGCGGCATTCGATCCCGACGCCGTCCTCATCTCCCTCGGGACGAACGACATCGTAGTGGGGACCGCGGAGGCGGCCTGGGCAAACCTGCAACAGCTCTACGATCAGGCGGCGGCCTGGTGTCATGCGAACGGCGACTGCGTGGTGCCGTTCGTTGCGACCGTGCCACCGATCTATTCGCCCCCGGATCCGGTCGACTACAATCCGGAGATCCAGGCGCTCAACGCGCTCATTCGCGCCTCCGTCCCGGCCGAGCGGGTCGTGGACTTCGATTCGTGGATGCCCGCGACGTGGGACGCTTCCGTCATGTGGCGGGACACCGACGGCCGGCATCTCGGCTGCGGCGGCCATGCGATCCGGGCGGACGTCTGCGAGGCCGTTCTCGATCGAACGCCGTAGGCGGTCAGGCGGGACGCGGCAGGGGGAAGGTCAGCAGCGCCGCGACCGGCGCGACCGGATCCGGCTTGCCCGCGAGGACGTTCGCCGCCACCTCGACGACCGCGCGCTCGTGCCTGCCCATGAAGGTCGCGATGCGCGCCGCCTCCGGATCCTCGTCCGCCGACACGAGCGTCGCGAGCTCCAGGTAGCGCGGCAGGTAGTTCGCCTTCACGATCTCCTGGATCGCGCCGAAACGCTCCGCCCAGGGAAGGGCGTTCAGGCCGTCGGCGCCCGACATGCCTCCGGCTCTGCCCTCGGGATCCTCGAGCATCGAGAGGTCGAGTCGCATGAGGAGCGGGCGGATGATCGCCTTGCCCTCGGTCTCGAGCTGGAACAGCGAGCCGAGGACGTATCGCTGCTGAACGTCCTCCGCCTTCCCGAGCATGCCGCCGAACACGGCCTCACCCGCGACCTCGCCGCGATAGACGTCGATCAGGCACTCCCTGAACGCCTTCGTCGCCATGTCGTCACCGCCTGCTGGAGTTCGCGGGTACGCTAGCGCGCTCCTGTCCGCCGACGCAACCGCGATCGCGATGCACGTTAGGGACCAAACGGGTCGCCAGCGTCACACGCGGGACCACGCGCCGATCTCCGATCGCGCGATGATCGCGCTCCCGTTCGCGACGGCCTCGGCGACCATTCGCTCGGCGAGCGTGTCGACGCCGACCTCCGCCGCGGTCGCGACCCCGAATTGCTCCATCGCCGGAAGGAGCGTGCGCGCGACGCTCGCCGCCAGCTGCACGGCATCGGCGCAGTTGACGCCGCTCCCGAGCACGGCCTGGAGTCGCATGGTTGGAACCTGAAGCCCCGCGGCGACGAACACCGAGCCGAGCTTGGCGCCCATGCTGTTGTCGGCGCCGGACGCGCGAATCACCTCGCCGATCCAACGGCAGCACCGGTCGTACGTCGGTGCCGGCGGCGCTGAACGGACACCGTCCCAATCGAGCTCGTGGAAGACGATCGTACCGCCGGGCCGCAGATGGGCGGCGAGACGCCGGAGCATTCCAGCAGGGTCCTGCTGGAACTGCAGGACGTAGCGGCCGACGACGGCATCGAAGGGTCGCTCGAACGTCATCGCGGTCGGGTCGCCCTCGTGGAACGACACGTTGCGAAGGGACCGGGCTGCCGCGCGCTCTCGCGCCGACGCGAGCGCGACCGGAGAGCGGTCCACGCCGACGACCTCACCGGCGCTGCCCACCAGCTCCGCCGCCAGGAATGCGACGTCGCCCGCGCCGCTGCCTACGTCGAGCACGCGCATGCCGCCGGCGAGCCCCGCCTCCTGGAAGAAGGCTCGCGTGATGGGATCGATGAGTCGCGCCTGCGCGGCCAGGCGCTCGATCTCGCGATCGGAATGCCCGAGGACGTATCCGCCCGCATCGCTCAGAGTCTACTCCCGAAGACGCGCCTGACCGGAACGGCATCGAGGTCGACGCCGTCCAGACACCGGACGTTGATACTCCATCCGGAGAACTCGGGTACACCCCCGGCCATTTCCTTGGACGTGCGGTGACGCGGTCGCCGAAACGGCAGGATGCCGCACGTTGGACAGAAGTAGTCTTCGGCCGTGCGCGTGCCCCACTGGTAGAGCGTCAGGTCTTCCAGGGGCGTCAGCAGCCGGAGCCGATCGGCTTCCACTCGATGGATGAGCGCTCCCCGCCGCCGACAGATCGAGCAGTCGCACGACCGGACGTGATCGAGGTCGAGATCGACCTCGAATCGGGTGCGACCGCAGTGGCAGGAGCCGCGATAGGTCGTCACGTGACGGCTTCCAAGAAGCACAGGATGTAGCCGTCGGGATCCTCGACGTAGAAGTCGCGCGCGCCCCAGGGTCTCTGCTCGAGGGCCTTCGTGATCGGCGCCCCGCGACCGACGAGCTCGTCGTGCAGCTCCCGGACCCCGGAGACGGCGAGGTACGCGTCGAGATGGTCTCCGATCGGCGATGGACGCGCTCCGCCTCGAGCTTGGGTGCGCACTTCAGGTGGATGACGGCCCCACCGCGGGACACGCTCGCGTAGAAGTCCCCGTAGACGAAGTCACGCGAGAAGCCGAGGCGCTGCTCGTAGAAGGTGAGCGCGTCGCTCAGCTTCTCGACGAGGAACTGGGGGGCCGCAGCAGTGATCGAGGCCATCGTATACCTCTCCTCGACCCGTCTGACTGAAGATGGTGAGCAGCCAGCGAAGGCCAGGCTGCTGCATCGCCGGGGCTAGACGGTGGTCAACACTTCCCATGCTGCGACGGTAAGCTGTTGATGCACCGGGTGACACAGTCCGGAGTGCATGCGCTGGACCCGTGGTCCGAGACGGATGCCCGCGATCCGCGTGGCGACGATCTCGAAGGCATCAAGCAGTGGCGCCAAGCTTATCTCGGGCGGTGTATGCTCATAGGCGACAACGACGACCGCTTTGCGCTCGTTCCCATTCAGCGTCTGCAGCTTCAAGCAGTCACCGATGACGCTGACGTTGCCCGGGTAGGGGTGGAGGAGGTTCACTGACCAGTTCTCGGCTTCCTTGCCATTGTCCCCGAAGGGTCGAGCGATTTTGAACTCGAGCGCCCACTGTCCGGGGATCAGAAGATCTGGTGTTCGCTTCGTCCGAGCCGAGCCGCCGTAGGCCGGTAGGCCATTGAGGTGTTTCGCGACTGCGCCAACGAGCTGTGGCTCGCCATACGGCCCCACGCCGGGTCGAAACTGTTTAAACCCGATCCCGCAGCCATCGAGAGCGACGAGACCCTCCACAACGTCGTCCACCACCCGCGCGAGTTCCATCCTTTCCTTACCCGCCTAATGTCGGACCGGTTCAACGGCGGAACCAACCGCCGCCCGTTGCCCCTTCGACTTCACCGCTCGAGCACCCCGCTGTTGCGCGCGTCGTGATGATACCGCGGCCACGGCGGCGTCGTCTTCGGGTTCCCCGCGCTCCGCCACACCCACACGTATCCCTCGCGCGTCGTGACCGCGACCACCTGACTGCCCTTCGCGAACTGCTGGCTCACGGTGGGCGACGCGATGATCCAGCCGCCCGTGAACTTCGGCCAGCGGAGCGGCTCGGTTCCCGAGGCGTCGATCGCGTGGACGAGGTAGCCGCCGCTGCCGACGAGGATCTCCGGCACGTCGTCGCCGGAGATGTCGGCGACCGACGGCTCGCCGAGGAAGACCAGGTCGTCCAGCAGGCGGGGGAACGCCACCAGCGACTCGCCGGTCGCGGCGCGCCAGGCGAGGAGGTGCACGTCGTGCGGGAGCTGCTCGGCCGGGAGCTGCGCATCGAGCAGGCGGACGAAGCCCGCGCCGGTCTGGATCCACGCAACCGTGCCGCCGGGCCCGATCGGCGCGAACGTGCCGCTGCCGAGGCTCGGCACCGACGCGAACGGGTCGGTCGTGGGGCTGGCGGCGCCGAAAGTCGCGCGATCGGTCGGCAGCGTACGTGGCTTGCCGGCGGCGTCGGCACCGTAGAACGACGAGCCGTCGGACTGCAGCAGGTATGCGGGCCCAGCGACCGAGCTGATGCCGACCTCGAGCGTTCCGTCGCCGTCGACGTCGGCCATGGACGGCGCGCCGGGCACGCCTTCGATCCACGGCAGCAGCTCGTCGGCGAGGATCGCGGGACGCGCCGGCCAGCCGGTCAGATACGGCCCCGACGGATTCGTCGCGCCCTCGGCATCGTTCATGCCGGCGGCCGGGATCGCGTACACGCGGCCGTTCGCCTGCGAGAGCACGCCGAGGTTGATGAAGAGCGAGATCGTCCCGTTGCCGGCGGCGGCGAAGTTCGGCGCTTCGCGATACTCCTCGTTCGTCCCGACGACGATGACGGGCCTGCCGTCGCCGCGCAGCGGACCCACAGCCGGCGTCGACACGATCTTCGTCCCCTGGAGCGCGACCGCCTGGCCGTTCACGACCTTCGGCGTGACCTTGTGCGAGACGGGATCGATCGCCGCCATCTGCGTGCGGTCGACGACCTGCACCGGCCAGCCGGGAAGCGGAGAGCCGTCCGGACGCCACACGTAGACGTGGCGATCCATCGCCGCGGCGACGATCTCGAGCGTCTTCGGTGTGCTGTCGAGATCGGCGAGCACGGGCGGCGCGACCAGCCCGCGCTGTACGCGGTTGAAGCGGTCGCGCACCGTCCGCGCCGAGAAGCGCGGGTCCGTCGTCACGGGGAAACCCTTCCGGCGACGACCCTTGCGATCCCACACGTAGAGCTTGCCGCCGAGCGATCCGGCCACCACCTCGACGCGGTGGTCGCCGTCGATGTCCGCCGCGGCGAGGCCGTTGCCGAGCGACTCGGCGTAGGTGGGTTGCAGCGCGCCGACGGTAAACGCGTGCGATCCCGTGTGGAGCGGCAGGAGATCGGTCGAGACCGGCCAGCCCTTCATCTCCGTCCCGTCGGGGCGATAGGCGTGCAGGAGGCCGTCCGACGTCGCGACGAGGAGGTTCTCCTTTGCCCGCTTCCCGTGGCCCTTGAGCGCGATGAAGAGGGGCGACGCCTCGCCGCTGCCGCCCAGGCGCACGGGGAAGCCCGGGAGGAGGTCCTGGTCGTGAACCACGTAGACCGTGCGGCGCGATTCGCCCGTTCGCCCCGCATCGTCGACGACGCGCAGGCGCAGCGTGATCGTGAACAGGTCCGGGGTATCGTTCGGCGACGCGGTACCGCTCGGTGCCGTCGACGGGGTGGCGGCGGGGTCGAACGCGCAGGTGGCGGCGGCGTCGGCGACACGCCAGGTCGCGAGGGTCGCTGCACTCAGCGGCGACGTCACGCCCGACGCGCTCGCGATCGGATGGAAGCGGTCTTCGGTTGGCTGGACGCCGCACCCGAACGCCAGCTCGTAGCCGAACGACGTCGCGCGACGCGCCGCCGCCGAGCCCGTGATCGGGACCGCGGGCGTCGACTGCGGATCGAGCGTGGTCCACCAATCGGGCGCGAGCAGGTCGGCCTCCGGCGGGATGTCGCCCATCGCCACGGCGCCCACGGCGTGCGCCGCATGCGCCCGCCCGTAGCCGAAGTACTGGTCCCAGCCGGGCTGGGACGCATAGCGCACGGTGGTCGTGCCCGGGAGCCCGAAAGCGGCCGTCCGGTTCGACGAGAAGTCGATGTCGTCGGCCGTCATCGTGAGGAGCTGGCCGACCTCGTTCGCGGAGAGCGGGTGTACGTTGCCGGTGGGATCGGTGCGGCGCGGCGTGAGCGAGCCGGCCTCGACGGCGTCGAGCGCGGCCGAGACGAGGAGGCCCGCGATGCCCGATCCGCGCCCGGTCGCCTCGGACGAGCACGACGACGACGCGATCGCGACCGCGATGTTGCCGCCGTAGTTCGTGCACCCGTTGAGGAAGAGGAAGGAGTGCGGCGTCAGCTCGATGCCGGACACGTCCGTGAACTTCGTCACCGAGTTGACGGTGATCGTGTGCCGGTTCGCGGCCGGCACGTTGTGGTGGAAGCTCTCCTCGTCCGCCGCCGACGCGATGACGGGTACGTCGCGGCCGTAGGCGTACTCGATCGCGTCGCGCGCGAACTGCGAGTCGTTGACGGCGCCGAGCGCCTCCTGGACGACGTGGGCGCCGCTGTCGACCGCGAAGACGACGGCCTGCGCGAAGTTGTTCGAGTCGGCGATGAAGCTGTCGCCGACCCGCACCGGCATCACCATGCAGTTGGGGCAGACGCCCAGGTCACCGCCGTTGTCGGCCTCGGCGCACGAGTCGCGCGCCTCGCCGGTGCCGTGGCCGTACGACACGTCGTCGAACGGGTCGTTGTCGTCGTCGAGGAAGTCCCACCCTGCGATGTCGTCGACGTAGCCGTTCGTGTCGCCGTCGACGCCGTCGCTGAAGGCGGCGATCAGGTCCTCCGGGTCGATGACGCCGTTGGCGTTCCGGTCGCCGACGCGCGGGTCGGCGGCGTAGTCGGCGGCCGTCAGCACGCCGTCGTCGTCGAGGTCGTAGGGATCGGGGTTGCGCGCGCCGGGCGCAGCCGCGGGCTTCGTCTGGCCCGCCGCATTCTGCGGCAGTGGCAGCTCGTGCCGGTTCACGTGCACCTTGCGGGCGAGATCGGCCATCGCCCCGCGGTCGTCCCATTTTATCCCGGAGTCGAGGACGGCGATCAGCACGTCGGGCCGCCCCGTCGTCACCTGCCAGGCGAGGTCGGCGCTCATGCCCGTGACGCCGAAGAGCTCGTCCGGGCTCGCGTCGATGGCGGGGTCGCCCGACTGGTCGCTGGTGAGCTTCCAGGCGTCGCCGCCGGCGAAGTCCCCGGGACGCGTCGGCGGGACGGTCATGGGGAGGCGGAGGTAGGCGCCGTAGCTCTGGGGAGGGGTGCCGGGAGGCGGCGCCGGGTAGGGAAAGGTGGCGAGCGCCGGCGCGGCGATCGCGAGCAACCCGATGGCGGCGATCGCGAGACGACCCATGCCTGCTTTTCGACGCGACCGGCGCCCGGTTGTCAAGGAAAAACGTGGAGAGCCTGGCGGGGCGCCGCAGGGAGGGCTCGGCGTCCGAATCCGCCGCTCCCGTCTAGCGCCCCGAACCCGGCCGGTGGTAAGCATCCCTAGCGAGTGAGTCTAGCTATCGTGCTCGTGTAGCAGGACATATGACCCTCGATTCGTCGCCACCGCACGCGAACGTCCGGTTGCTGGCGAAGCTCCTGTGCCTGTCGCTCGTCGTGATGAGCGCGCCGGCGCGACCCCGGCGGCCGAAACCGACGCCGTGCCCCGGCGGCCGCTTCACGGTTGCCGGCGAACCGCTGGTGGCGGGCGGCACGCCCCCCGACGCAGATGCGGTCCGGATCACGGGCTCGGAGGTATCGATCGACAGCGGCTGCGCGACGACCGCGTTCCACCGCAACGTGACGCGCGAGGCGACGATCGTCACCGCACGCTGGAAGACCTGCGGCGATCTCCGCAAGGTGCGGCTGGTCGCGCACATCGCCGGCGGGTGCAACGAGATGATGGGGAAGTTCACGGCCAAGCGCGCGCCGCCGCACCACTTCACGGCGACGCTCGCGCCGTGCGGCGACGGCGTGGTCGACGCCACCATCGGGGAAGAGTGCGATCCCGCCGCGACGCCGACCGGATGTCTCGCCGGCCGCCCCTGCAGTAGCGCGTGTATGTGCGGACCCGGAGGCCCCGTCACGACCACCTCGTCGTCGACGCTGGAGGCCACCACGAGCACGACGACCACGGCCACGACCACGAGCACCGTCGTCATCGGATCGACGACGACGAGCTCGACGACCGAGCCCACGACCAGCTCGTCGACCACCAGCAGCACGTCGACGACGACGTCCACCTCGACGACGCTGTCGAGCATTCCGCCACCCGATCCGTCGACGCTCGCGCCGCCGCTGACGCCGACGGCGGTGACGGCGTTCAGCGATGCGACGTCGTTCCTCTACGAGGGGGCGACGCGCGTCCAGGAAGGGATGACGCCGGGGGCCATCGCGCCGGTGCGCGTCGCCGTCCTGCGCGGACGCGTGCTCGACCATGACGGCATGCCGCTCTCCGGCGTCGCGGTGCGGGTCGTCGATCATCCCGAGCTCGGGCGGACGCTCAGTCGGGTCGCGGACGGCATGTTCGACCTCGCTGTCAACGGCGGCGGCAAGGTGCGCCTCGGGTACGATCTCACCGGCTACCCGCGCGCCGAACGTGACGTCGACGTGCCCTGGCAGGACTACGTGATGGTGCCGGACGTGGTCCTGATGCCGCTCGATGCGAACGTGACCGCGATCACGCTGGGTGCCGCGGCGATGCAGATCGCACGCGGCGGCGCAGTGGTCGACGGTGACGGTGCGCGGCAGGCGACGGTGCTCGTCCCCGCTGGGACCACCGCGGACCTCGTCCTGCCCGGCGGCTCGATGACGCCGGCGGCGACCCTGCACCTGCGGGCGACGGAGTATACCGTGGGCGACATGGGCGCGATGGCGATGCCCGCCGTCCTGCCGCCGTCGAGCGAGTATACCTACGCGGTCGAGTGGAGCGCCGACGAGGCGATCGCGGCGGGCGCGAGCGAGGTTCGCTTCAACCAGCCCGTGATCGAGTACGTCGAGAACTTCCTCGGGTTCCCGAGTGGAACGACGGTGCCGCTGGGAATACTCGATCGCGACAAGGGCGCGTGGATGCCGATGCCGAACGGCAGGGTCATCCAGGTCCTCACGACCGACGCGGGCCGTGCGACGGTCGACACCGACGGCGACGGTCAGGCGGATGACGGCGGCGCCCTCGGCATCACCGAGGACGAGCGCGCCGCGCTCGCGTCGCTCTACCAGCCGGGCGTCTTGCTGTGGCGGACGCCGCTGCCGCACTTCAGCCCGTGCGACCTGAACTGGCCCTCGTCGCCGCTTGGCGCGCAGGCGCCGGCGCAGCCGGCGCCGAACCACCCGGGCGGCTCGAACGTCCCGCCCGGCGGAGCGCCGAACTGCGGAACGAGCGGGTCGCTCATCACCTGCGAGACGCAGGCTCTGGGCGAGGACATTCCGATCGTCGGCACGCCCTACCACCTGCACTACTCGAGCGATCGCGTCCCGGGGCGGGTGAGCGACGACACGATCGACGTGTCGGTGACGGGCGGTGCTCTCCCCCCGCTGCTGCAGGGCGTCGAATTGTCGGTGAGCCTCGCGGGACAGGAGGCGACGAGCCTCCTCCCGGCGATGCCGAACCAGCACGTGCCGTTCACCTGGAACCACCGCGATGGCTACGGGCGGACAGTGCAGGGCCGCCAGCCCGTCCATGTCGCCATCGGCTACCGCTATCCCTCCGTCTATACGACCGCCGACGCCTCATCGGTGTCGTTCGCCCAATTCTCCAGCCAGCCCGGCGTCTCCGTCACGAGCAGTCGCGCGCGCCGGGACATCACGGTGACGCAGCACATCGACGACGTCATCGGCTCGTGGGACGCTCGTGCGCAGGCGCTCGGCGGCTGGACGCTCGACGTGCTGCACGCCTACGACCCGGTCGGACGGCGGCTCGAGATGGGCGACGGCCGCGAGCGCAACGCGTCGGCGATCGGAAACACCATCGGCGCGATCATGGGCAGGATCGGGGTGGGCTGCCAAAATCCGGTGAGTCCGTGCGGCGATGGCGGGCCGGCCTCGTCGGCGATCACCCTCAGCGGCGGAGGGGTGGCGGCGGGTCCCGACGGCAGCGTCTACAGCGCCGAGGGATGGCGCGTGCGCCGGATCGGCCCGGACGGCATCGTCACGACGATCGCGGGGACGGGGCAGAATGGTGAGTCCGGCGACGGCGGGCCGGCGCTCCAGGCCACCCTGAACTATGCGAAAAGCGTCACCGTCGGACCCGACGGCTCGGTCTACGTGAGCACCGTCGACTACGGCGGGTTCACCCACCCCGACCACATTCGCCGCATTCGTCCCGACGGTGTCATCGAGGCGTTCGCGGGCTACGGGAGCGGCGGCGATGGCGGTCCAGCGCTCGCGGCCAGCATCGGCATCTACGACGCCAATCTGACCTTCGGTCCCGACGGCAGTCTCTACTTCCCCGACTACGTCGGCCAGCGCGTGCGGCGCATCGCTCCCGACGGCATCATCTCCACCGTCGCGGGGAACGGCGACAACAACTCCTACGGTGATGCCGGGCTCGCCACGAGCGCCGCGTTGTCGAACCCGTTCGCGGTTGCCGTCGCGGCCGACGGGACCATCTACGTGACGGACCACTACACGGTGATCCGCAAGGTCGCGCCCGACGGCATCATCAGCACGCTCGGGGGTGACCAGGACTGTGGCAGCTCCTCCTGCGGCGACGGCGGCCCGGTCGCCAACGCGCATTTCAACAACCCCATCGGGCTCGCGATAGCTCGCGACGGGAGCCTGCTCGTCCTCGAGTCGGCGAAGATCCGTCGGGTGGGCACCGACGGCATCGTCACCACGATCGCCGGCAACGGAACCAACGGCTACATGCAGCCCGGCGACGGGGGGCTCGCGGTGGACGCGCAGTTCTACGCCGTCTACGGCATCGCCGTCGCGCCAGACGGATCGATCCTGCTTCGGGACGAGGGGCGCATGCGCCGCATCACGCCGATCACGCCTGGCTTCTCGGGCGCCAACCAGCAGGTGATCGCGTCGGACGACGACCGCGAGCTCTACGTCGTCGACGGGCAGGGCCGGCACCTCCAGACGATCGACGCCTTCACGGGCGCCGCGTTGCTCTCGTTCACCTACGACGGGGCCGGTCGACCTGTGGGCATCACCGACGTCGCGGGCCGCGTCACGACGATCGAGCGCGACGCGAGCGGCGCACCGACGGCCATCGTCGCGCCGAGTGGCCAGCGCACGATGCTCACGACGAACGTCGAGGGGTGGCTGACGCAGGTCGTGGCGCCCGGCGGTGCCACGACGCATCTCACGCCCGCGCCCGACGGGCTCCTGGCGACCCTCGTCGATCCGAACGGCGGGACACACGCGTTCGCCTACGACGCGGAAGGGCGTCTCGTCGCCGACGCGGATCCGGCAGGGGGAATGCTGACGATCGCCCACACCGAGACGGCGAGCGGGTTCTCCGTTCACATGGCGAGCGCCGGCGGTCGCACGCGCGACTTCACTGTCGAGGCCAGTCCCACCAGCACGCATCGCGCGGCCACCGACGGCGGCGGCGCGACCGCCGACATGGTGGGAACGCCGGGGAGCCGAACGCTGACGCTCGCCGACGGCTCGGTCGCGCACCTGACGCTCGGTCCCGATCCACGCTTCGGCATGCAGGCGCCGATCACGACCCACCTCGGCATCACGACGCCGGGCGGTCTCAACGTGACGCTCGACGCGAAGCGGACCGCCGTCTTCACGCAGGCGGCGAACCCGGCGACGCTTCAGTCGCTCACGCACACGGTGACGCTGAACGGCCGCGTCTACCAGAGCACCTACAGTGCGTTCACGCACGTGACGACCGCGACGACTCCCGCCGGGCGACAGATCTCGACCGAGATCGACGCGGCGGGGCGGGTCGATCAGGGCCGGCTCGGCATCCTCCAACCGGTCCTCCTCGGTCGCGACTCGTCCGGTCGCCTCGCCACCGTGCGGCAGGGGACGCGAACCCTCACCCTGGACTACGGCACCGACGGGTTCCTTGCGACCATCACCGATCCGTTGCAGCAGGCAACGAGCTTCACCTCGGACGCGGCGGGAAACGTCCAGCAGTGGACGGAGCCCGACGCCCGCATGATCGGCTTCACGCACGACCCCGTCGGGAATCTCCTCTCGGTGACGCCGCCGGGAGGCTCGCCGCACGTGTTCACGTACACGCCCGTCGACCGGCTCGCGACCTACGCGCCGCCCACCGTTCCGGGGACGGGGACCACGGCCTACACCTACGACCTCGATCGCCACCCGACGCACCTCGCGCGTCCGGGCAGCTCGACGATCGACCTCACGTACGACGGCGCGAGCCGCCCGGTGACGGTCGCGATCGATCGCGGGACCTACACGCTCGCGTACGACGGCAGCGGGGCCATCGCGAGCGTGACGGCCCCCGGCGAGACGCTCACGCGCACACACGATCTCGACGGTGCGCTGCTCGTCTCCGAGACCTGGAGCGGGGACGTCGCGGGCAACGTCACGCGCACGTGGAACAACGACCTCCACGTGGCCAGCACGTCGGTCGCCGGCCGACCGGCGGTGGCGCGGACATACGATCTCGACGCGCTCCTGACCGGCGCAGGAACGGAGACGCTCGCACGCGATCCGCAGGACGGCCTCGTCACGGGCACGACCCTCGGCGTGGTGACGACGGCGCACGCGTACGATTCGTTCGGCGATCCGTCCGAAGACACGGCGAGCGTTTCGGCGGGCCCCGTGTGGGACGTCACCTATGCGCGCGATGGCCTGGCACGGGTGACCGAGCGGGTCGAGACACGAAGCGGGGTCGCGGTCACGAGCGACTACGCCTACGACGCGGCCGGCCGCCTGACCCAGGTCCAGCAGGACGGCACGCCGGTCGCGACCTATACTTTCGACACCAATGGGAACCGAATCACCTTTGCAGACGGCGTCGTCGGAAGCGTCGCGGCGACGTACGACGCGCAGGACCGCTTGCTGACGCTCGGGACGGACACGTACTCGTACAGCGCCGCCGGCGAGCTCGCGAGCGTGACCCACGGCATGGCGATGACGACCTACACGTACGACGCGCTCGGCAACCTCGTGAACGTCGTCCTCCCGGGCGGCTCGCAGATCGACTACGTCATCGACGGTCTCAACCGCCGCGTCGGCAAGAAGGTCGACGGCACGCTCGTGCAGGGCTTCCTCTTCGACGAGCGGCGGCGCGTCGTCGCGGAGCTGGACGGTACGGGAGCGGTCCGAAGCGAGTTCGTCTACGGCAGTCGCAGCTACGTGCCCGACTACCTGATCCGGGCAAGCGACGGCGCGACCTTCCGCATCGTCGCCGATCAGCTCGGGAGCCCGCGCTTCGTGATCGACGCGGCGACCGGCGTGGTGGTCCAGGAGCGTCGCTACGACGCGCTCGGCCGGATCGCGTTCGACTCGGCGCCCGGCTTCCAGCCCTTTGGCTTCGCGGGCGGCCTCTACGACGGCGACACCGGCTTCACGCGCTTCGGCCTGCGCGACTACGACGCACGGACCGGCCGCTGGACGGCCAAGGATCCGGCGGGCTTTCTCGGCGCCGACACGAACCTCTATGGGTACGTGCTCGGCGATCCGGTGAATGCGATCGATCCCGAGGGACTCTTCGCCAAGGAGGCGTCCAACTTCATCGCCGGCTTCGGCGACGCCCTCAGCCTGGGTCTCACGAAGTGGATCCGCGACATGTGGGAGGAGGCCTTCCAGCTCGGACCGACCGTGAGCCCCTGCTATCCTGGCTACTATACGGCGGGCAAGGCGGGCGGGACGCTCTACGGTTTGGCCCTCGGCGGCGCGCTCGCGGAGAGCGGCGCCGTGGGTGAAGGATCGCGTCTGAGCGAGCTCGACTGGGAGGGGATCGCGCGGCGCACGGCGAACAGCAGGGGCGTCTACAGGGGCGACATCTATCTCGGCGCCCCGCGGTGAGCGACGCAACGCCGGGGAACGGTCGGCCCTCGATTCGGGATCGCTCGGATAGTCGAAGCGCACCGTCAGCTTGCGCCGGTAGTCCCAGGAGCGATCGCCCGGGCGCGCGCTTGCGGAGAAACGACGCGGCCCGTAAGTTTCCTCGGCTTGGACACCGCCCACATCCGCAATTTCTCCATCATCGCCCACATCGACCACGGGAAGTCGACGCTGGCCGATCGGCTCCTCGAGACGACGGGCACGGTGTCCAAGCGGGAGATGTCGTCGCAGTTCCTGGACGACATGGACCTCGAGCGCGAGCGCGGGATCACGATCAAGGCGCGCTCGGTCCGCCTCGGCTATCGGGCGCGCGACGGCCAGGACTACGTGCTGAATCTCATCGACACGCCCGGCCACGTCGACTTCACCTACGAGGTGTCGCGCAGCCTCGCGGCCTGCGAGGGGGCGATCCTGGTCGTCGACGCCACGCAGGGCGTCCAGGCCCAGACCCTCGCCAACGTGTACCTCGCGCTCGATCACGACCACGTGATCGTCCCGGTCCTGAACAAGATCGACCTCCCGAGCGCCGAGCCGGATCGGGTCCGGCAGGAGATCGAGGACACGATCGGCCTCGACGCTTCGGGCGCCATCCTCGCCTCGGCCAAGGAGGGCATCGGCACCGAGGACATCCTCGAGGCGATCGTCCGGGAGATCCCGGCGCCCAAGGGCGACCCGGACGCGCCCCTCCGGGCGCTCATCTTCGACTCCTGGTTCGACCCGTACCACGGCGCCGTCAGCCTCGTGCGCGTCGTCGACGGCGTGCTCGCCAAGGGCGAGCACATCCGCCTCATGGCCGTGGGCAAGGAGTTCCTGGTGACGCGCCTGTGCGTGCTCGCGCCGCGCGCGGTCGAGGTCGACCAGCTCGGGCCGGGCGAGGTCGGCATCCTCTCGGCGGCGATCAAGGAGGTCGCGGACACGAAGATCGGCGACACCGTGACCGACGCGGAGCGGCCGGCGGCCGCGCCGCTGCCGGGCTTCAAGCCCGTGAAGCCGATGGTGTTCGCGGGGCTCTATCCGGCCGAGTCGGCGGACTACGAGAACCTGCGCGACGCGGTCGAGAAGCTGCGCCTGAACGACTCCTCGTTCACGTACGAGCCGGAGACGTCGCTCGCGCTCGGCTTCGGATTCCGGTGCGGGTTCCTCGGGCTCCTCCACATGGAGATCATCCAGGAGCGCCTCGAGCGCGAGTTCGAGCTGACGCTCATCACGACGGCACCGACGGTCGCGTACCGCGTCGTCAAGACGAACGGCGACGCGATCATCATCGACAGCCCGGCCAAGCTGCCGTCGCCGATGGAGATCGATCGGATCGAGGAGCCGTACATCCGCGCCACCATTCACCTGCCGACGGAGTTCCTCGGCAACGTCCTCCAGCTCTGCCAGGACCGCCGCGGCGAGCAGAAGGAGATGAAGTACCACGGCCAGACGCGCGTCATGGTAACGTACGAGCTGCCGCTCTCCGAGATCGTCATGGACTTCTACGACAAGCTGAAGTCCATGACGAAGGGCTACGCGTCGATGGACTACGAGTACCTGGATTTCCGCCCATCGAACCTCGTGAAGCTGGAGCTCCTCATCAACGGCGATCCGGTCGACGCGCTCTCCGTCATCGTCCACCGCGACAACGCCTACGTGCGCGGCCGCGACCTCTGCTCGCGCCTGCGCGGGCTCATCCCCCGGCAGATGTTCGAGATCGCCATCCAGGCCGCCATCGGCGCCAAGGTGATCGCCCGCGAGACCGTCAAGGCGATGCGCAAGAACGTGACCGCCAAGTGCTACGGCGGCGACATCACCCGCAAGCGCAAGCTCCTCGAGAAGCAGAAGGAGGGGAAGAAGCGCATGAAGCAGGTGGGCCGGGTGGAGATTCCGCAGGAGGCGTTTCTCGCCGTGCTGAAGGGTGGCGAGTGACCGGGCCTTCCTCTATGATTCGGCTCCATGCCCGTGCGTGATGGTCGAGCCACCGAGGTGGCCGCGGTGGCGCCGCCCGTCATCCGCTCGAAGTCGACGGTCCGCGAGCTGGCTGAAGCCCTCGCCGTCGCCCTGCTGCTGGCGATGGTCATCCGGACGTTCATCGTCCAGGCCTTCAAGATTCCGTCCGGCTCGATGCTGCCGACCCTCGAGATCGGCGACCACATCCTCGTCAACAAGTTCATCTTCGGGCCGCGCTTCGAGATCCCGCTGACGCAGATCTCGCTCGGCCAGCTCCCGGGCCTGCGCGAGCCGCGCGTCGGCGACGTGGTCGTGTTCATCTGGCCGAAGGACCGCTCGAAGGACTTCATCAAGCGGGTGGTCGCGGTGGCCGGACAGACGATCCAGGTGGATGGCGAGAAGCTGATCGTCGACGGCAAGGTCCAGCCGGACCCGCACGCACACTTCAGCGCGCACCACACCGACTTCGGCCCCTTCACGGTGCCGGCCGGGCACGTGTTCGTCATGGGCGACAATCGCGACCAGAGCTACGACTCGCGCTTCTGGGGCCCGGTCCCGATCGAGGACATCAAGGGCCTGGCGCTCGTCATCTACTGGTCGTGGGGCGGCGACAGCTGGGTGCGCTGGGATCGCCTCGGCCGCCTCGTCAACTAGGGCGCCGACCCAAGACCAAGTCTTGGGTCGGGGAGGACGCGAGAATGTCGCGTCCGTGGCACGCGCGACCGGTATGCCGCGGCCAGCGAAGCTGGCGCGGCAAGGCGAGGTACGCTCGCTTCGCAGGTGCGTGGGACCTCGTCGCCGATGCGTCCACGGTGGGTCGGGAGCCCGATTCCCCTTTACGGCCGGGGTGTCTCTGTGTTCTTGTCCCGTCGAGACGCAAGGGGGTAGCAGGTCATGACTCGACGAAGCTGGAAGGGTGCCGCGGCAGCCGTGGTCGTGGGGCTCGCCTTGGCGGCGCCCGCTCGCGCCGTCACCGGGTGCTCCCCGAACGATCCGTCGAGCTGCTCGGACAACAACCTCTGCACGACCGACGTCTGCGACACGACCAAGACGCCCGCCGTGTGCACGCACGTGCTCGACAAGTGCGACGACGACGACCCCTGCACCGACGACGTGTGCGATCCGGCGAACGGGGCCTGCTCGTTCCCGGCCGTGAGCTGTGGCGACAACAACCCGTGCACGACCGACGCCTGCGATCCGGCGAAGACGGGGCCCGACAAGTGCACGCACGTCCTCGACAAGTGCACGGACGACAACCCGTGCACCCTGGACGTCTGCGATCCGGCGACGGGCGCGTGCTCGTTCCCGGCGGTCAACTGCAGCGACAACGACCTCTGTACCCTCGACAAGTGCGACCCGACCACCGGACAGTGCGTCTTCACGCCCAAGGTCACGTGCGACGACGGCAACAAGTGCACGGCCGACGCCTGCGATCCGAAGACCGGCACGTGCACGTTCACGCCGATCGACATCGTGTGCAACGACGGCGATCCCTGTACCGAGGAGAAGTGCGACCCGACCACTGGGATGTGCAAGTCGATGGGGGCGCTCGACTGCAACGACGACGACAAGTGCACCAATGATGCGTGCGTGCCCGGCGTGGGGTGCACGCACACGAACGTCGTCTGCGTCGACAACGACCTCTGCACCGACGACGTCTGCGTGCCCGCGACCGGCTGCACGTTCCCCGACAGCAGCGCGCGCTGCGACGACGGCGACACGTGCACGATCGATTCGTGCGATCCACAGCAGGGTTGCCTCCACGTTCCCAGCACCGAGCCGGGCTGCAAGCCACTGCACCATTTCCAGTGCTACGAGGCGAAGCCGTTCGCCTTCGCCGGCATCTCCGGGGTGAGCGTGCAGGACCGATACGGAAGCCAGACGGTGCAGCTCGGGACGCCGCATCCGTTCTGCCTGCCGTCCGACAAGCGCGGCGAGGATCCGACCGCGCCGGCCGACCCGCAGCATCTGCTCGGATACCCGGCCGCGGGCGAGCCGCTGCGGGTGGCGAACCAGACGGTGACGAACCAGTTCGGGACGGTGAAGGTCGACATCACGCGCCGCACGTTCCTCATGGTGCCGACGGCGAAGAGCCTCACCGGGCCGACCGCCGAGCTGACCGATCCCGATCTCGACCACTTCCAGTGCTACCTCGTGAAGAAGTCGCTCGGGTCGACGAAGTTCGTCCCGCAGAAGGGCATCGCGGCGGTCGATCAGTTCGGCGCCCACACCGTCGATCTCGTGCGGCCGCGCAGTCTGTGCGTGCCGGCGAACAAGAACGGCGAGAACCCGCTGGCGGCGTCGCACACGCGCGTGCTCCTCTGCTACAAGGCGCGCCACGCCGTCGGCATCTCGACGACCGAGGCGTTCACGAACAATCAGTTCGGACCGCTCGAGCTGACGCTGACGCGGCGCCTCGAATTCTGTGTGCCGTCGCTGATCAAGTAACGGCGGGCGGGCTCGTCCGCGCGAGGGGGATGGGTGCGCGGCTGCCGGCGCGGCCCGGGGGTGCCCGCGTTCGCTCCCCGATAATCGTTCGGCGCGCACCCCCCGGGCCGCCCCGGCAGCCGCACGCGACGCCGTGCGCGCGGGCTCGCAGCGGCCGGACTTGCTAAGCGATCTTGTGGGTGCCGGGCCCTAGGTCGAACGTTCTGCGATGCCAGGTGACGGTGGCGCGCATGCCGGCGGGGATCGTGACGTGAGAGTCGTCGGCGGCCCAGCGTAGCTCGAGGAGGCCCTTCGCCGTCGGGACGGTGCCCTCGGCCCACGCGAGTGAGCCGAGCCGGGGGCGGAGGTCGACGTGGCTCGCGCCGGGGTGGGTCACGTGGACGCCGAGGACGTGCGTGGCGAGGGTGGCGGCGACGGCGCCGGACCAGCCGTGGCACAGGGAGACGCCGAAGCGACGGCCGTACAGATCGAGCTCGGTCGCGCGATCCTCGTCCGGATCGAAGCTCTCCCAGAACGTCGTCGCGCCGCGATCGAGCATGCCGCCCCAGTAGCGACGTACGAGCGCGAGCGCCGCGTCGGGATGGCCGGCCTCGAACAACGCGGCGACGTTGTAGGTCTGCCCGTAGCCGGTGGTCGTCGGCTCGGCGCGGCCGGCGGCGTTGGCCAGGATCTCGGCCATCGCGGTGCGCTGGTGCGCGTCGCCCACGCCCTGGAGCAGCGCCCAGGCCGTGGTGAAGCGGCTGACGTGCCGGGTGCGTTCGCCGCCGCGCACCCAGTCGACGATGGCGGGAATATCGTCGTGCCAGGCGCGCTCGAGCGTGCGCTCGAGCATGAGCGCGGCATGGCCGCGGAACACGTCGGCCTCGGCGTCGCGCCCGAGCCAGCGGGCCAGATCCGCGCCGGCGCGCAGCGCCGCCGCCGTCATGAGCGAGAGGACGGTCACGTAGCCGCGTTTCTCGACCGGGGCGCCGAACGGCTCGCGCCGGTTCCAGTCGAGGAACACCCACCAGTCGGTCTCCTCCTCGGGCCCCACGAGCCCGTCCGGCCCCACGCGCTCGAGCAGGAACTGGAGGGCGCGCCGCACGGTCGGCATCACGAGAGCCGCCGTCTCGAGGTCGCCCGAATGGAGCGCGTAGGCGCGCGCGGAGAGGATCCACTGCGGGACGTAATCGGCCAGCACGAGGTCGTTCGGATGCGGGCCGACGCCCGGCAGGGCGCCGCTTCGGAGCTGCGCCGAGGCCGCGAGGAGGAGCGACCGCCGCAGCGGGCGCAGGTCCCCGATCGTCAGGCCGAAGACGTCGGCCGTCGCGGCGAGATCGCCGAGCCAGAGGAGGCGATCGCGCTTCGGCCCGTCCTCGATGTAGTCGTGCGTGCAGCGCAGGACCGTACGGCGGGCCGTCCGGTAGATCTCGTCGAGTAGCACGTCCGCGCAGCGGAACGCGCCGCGCGGCTCGATCGCGACCTCGAAGGCGTCGAGGCCGAGCTCGAACGTCGCCGGCAGGCCGGAGTCGTTGCGGACGGCGACGTGCCGGAGCGCGGCGCGACGCGCGTCGCGCCAGGTGCCCTGGTCGAAGAGCGCGGCCACCCTGAGGGGGTTCTCGGTGCGATCGTCGAAGTCGCGCGCCTCGGGCTCGGATTCTCCGGGTCCGAGCGTCAGGCGCAGCGGCGCGTCGCTCCGAACCGTCAGATGTCCCACCAGCTCCTCGCCGAAGTCGACGATCGTGACGGCGTCGGGCGCGAGCGTGATCGGCGCCGGCGCCTGACGATGTGTGTGGCGGAAGGAGGGGAGCTCCTCGTCGGCCGCCTGTTCCAGACGTCCACCCCGCCGGGGCAGGCGGAGCAGCGGCGAGGCCGCGAGCGGGTGCAGGAAGACGCCGCTCCGCTTGTCCCAGGGCCCTTCGGCGGTGCGGCGCACGAACACCTCCCACGTCGACGACGCGACCGCGGGGCGCGTCGGCATGACGCGCATGAGGCTCTGGCGCTCGCCGGTCGCGAGGCGGAAGAGGGGCTCGCCGGGGACCTCGATGTCGGCCTGGAAGAGGACCGCGACGCACACCGGCAGGGCGAGGCCCACCATCGTGGGCAGGTCGTAGTACGTGGCCTCGATGCTGATTTCGTTCGAGCCTTCGACGAGCGCGCCCGCGAGATCGACCGGCACGGCCTCCCCCCGCAGGAGCAGGCGCTGCGACGGATCGCTGATGAGGCCGTTCACCGTGAGGATGCAGAACGGCGGCTGCGTCGCTGCGGAATTGAAGCCGAGCGGATGGCTCGCCCAGAGGCCGGCCGCCGCCACCCAGCCGCGAGCGGCGTGGGGCGCGGCTTCGAGCGTGAAGCGTGTCCGCGCGAGAACGGCGTAGGATCCCGGGTCGGCGACCGCCCAGCTCGCGTCCCAGTGGTCGGCGAAGCGGGCGTCGGGCTGCGTCGGATCGGCTGTCATCGCGTTTCAGGCGAGGTGGAAGACGTTGCGGCCGCCCTCGACGCGCACCGTGCCGCGCCGGCCGACGCCCTCGCTCGCTTCGAGCGCCGCGAAGGCGTCGCGATCGGGGGCGAGCGTCGCCAGGAACCGCTTCGCATCCGGCAGGCGACCGATGATCGCGCCGCGCTCGGGTGCGCCGTCGCGACCGTGAACCACGGTGTACGTCTCGATCGTGCCGGGCCCGTCGGCTTCCGCGACGACCTCGGGCGAGGGTTGGGCGTCGACCCAGGCCTGGATCGCGCCGGTGTCGACTCGCCTCCAGCCCTGCGGCGACGGCGATCCGCCGAGGACGGCGAGCGCGTGCTTGGTGCAGCTCCAGCCGAGGCCGTGCAGGAAGCCGGTCGCGCCGCGGTCGCGCCGCAGGAGGCGCATCATGGCCGCGAGCGCATGGGTGCCGTAGTTGTTGCCCGGGCCGCCGAACCAGGGCAGGCCGCCCGTGACGGTGAGCGGGCGCGTCGTGCCGGGATCGAGGCCGATCGTCGCCGCGGACAGCCGCGGGGCGATCGGGAAGCAGCTATAGAGGTCCAGGTGCGTGACGTCGCCGGCGTGGCGCCCGATCGTCTCGAAGAGCGCGGCCGCCGCACGCTGCGTACCGGCGAGCGCGTGAAGCGTCGTGCGCTCGGACAGGTACCACTGCTCGGTCACGTCGGCGGCGGCCCACGGATGGACCCAGCGGTCGGGCGTGATCCCGAGCCGCCGCGCGGCGGCGTCGCTCGCGACCAGCAGGGCCGCGCCCTGATTCACCTCCATGATCGCGTTCAGGTACTTCGGATACGGGAACGCCACCATCCGGTTGGACGGCGTGGCCGTCGTGAGGGTGGCCGCGTCCTTCGCCTCCGGAAACCACGCGTACGGGTTGTCGGCGGCGACGCGCGTGCAGCGCTCCGCGAAGGCGCCGATCTCGCGCCGCGCGTCGTCGAGCGAGAGGCCGCGCGAGGCGCGGAATGCGTTCTCCACCAGCGCGAAGGTGACGTACGCCTCGCGCATGCCGTGACGCGACTCGAGATCGCTCGTGCCCGAGCGCATGTCGCCCCAGCGTGGGACGTCGGTCGCGCGGTGCGGCGTCCATGCCGGCTCGATGCCGCGCTTGCCGAGCGCGCGCAGGGTCCCGACGGCTTCGGCGCCCGCGACCAGGGCCAGCTCGCAGCGTCCCGCCGCGACCTCGTCGCACAGAAAGCTCGTCAGCGACTGCGGGGTGTTCCCGCCCCAGGTCGTGACCAATCGGCGGCCCGGCCCGCAGCCCAGGCGAGCGGCCAGGAGCGTCGCGGTGTCGCCGTAGTCGTGGAAGACGTTGGTGACGACGGCGACGGTGTCGACGTGGGCGAGGAGGGCGGCTCCGCCACCGGCGTCGTCGCAGGCGCGGCGCGCAGCGGTCTCCATCAGCGCCAGCGGCTCCAGGCCGAGCATCGGGTCCTCGGGCTTGTCCACGACTTCGCCCGCGCCGACCAGCACGGGCTGCGGCGCCGTCATGCGCTCCCTCGCCTTGACACGCCACGCATGGGCATCGAAAGTCCCTCGCATGCACTCGCCCGCGACGTCAAACGGGACGCACCACTCGCGGCTCCGTACGCCTGTCTGCGACCTGTTCGGGATCGAGTATCCGATCCTGCTCGCCGGGATGGGTGGCGTGTCGATGGCGCCGCTCGTCGCCGCCGTCTCGAACGCGGGCGGCCTCGGCATCATGGGCGCGGCGAACCTCGCGCCGGACGGCCTGCGCGACGAGATCCGCAAGACGAAGGCGCTGACGCAGAAGCCGTTCGCCGTCGATCTCCTGGCGCCGATCCCCGAGATGATCGTGCCCTATCTGCCCGTCCTGTACGACGAGGGCGTGAAGATCTTCGTGGCGGGGCTCGCGGTCCCCGAGAAGCACGTGGGCGAGATGAAGCGCCACGGCATGACCATCATGGTGATGACCGGCAAGGTCGCGCACGCGCGACGCGCCGAGCAGGCGGGCGCCGACGTGGTCGCGGCGCAGGGCACGGAAGCCGGCGGACACACCGGCGAGATCGGCACATTGGCCCTCGTGCCGCAGGTGGTCGACGCCGTGAAGATCCCCGTGGTCGCCGCCGGCGGCATCGTCGACGGCCGCGGCGTCGTTGCGGCCATGGCGCTCGGCGCACAGGGCGCCGTCATCGGCACGCGCTTCATCGCCACGCCCGAGGCCACGGCCGCCCTCGAATATCGCGAGGCGCTCGTGCACGCCGAGCAGGACCAGACGATCCGCACCCGGTGCTACTCGGGCAAGCCGCTCCGCTCGCTGCGAAACCCCTACATCATGGAGCACGAAGCCGATCCGGCGAAGATCAAGCGCTTCCCCGAGCAGCTCATGATCTCCTCGCAGCGCAACGTGATGGCCTACTGGAACCCCGAAGCGGACCCGCAGCGCACCTGCATGCCCGCCGGCCAGGGCGTCGGCTCCTTCAAGGAGATCACGCCCGCCGCCGACGTGTTCCGCGAGATCGTGACGAGCGCCGAGGCGGTGCTCGACCGCGGCGTCTTCGCGGCCCGCTAGCGGGCCGCCGGCCGGTGCCGTGTGGGTGCGGGAGGTCTGGGCCCGGGGCGGAGGCGCCTGCGAAGCGGCGCGACGAAATGTTGGGCCGTGACGTAGCGTATGTTCTGTCGCGCGACGGAGCCGAAGCCGAAGCCCCGGGCCCAGACCTCCCGCACCCACGCTCCGCGGCGTCGTTCTAGCCGTCGGCCCGCGCCGCGTCCGGCGGCGCGGTCGCGTAGAGCTCGCGGTAGATGTCGGTGAAGGCGAGGAGCGTCGCGAGGATCACCGGCGCCAGGAAGACGCCGAGGAAGCCGTAGACGGTGATGCCGCCGAGGAGGGCGAAGAGGAGGAGGAAGGTCGGCAGGCGGGCGCGGCCGCCGATGAAGAGGGGCTTGATGACGTTGTCGACGGTGCTGACGGGGACGACGCCCCAGATGGCGATCGCGATCGCCTGGCCCCGGAAGCCCATGAGCGCGAGGTAGGTCGCAACCGAGCCCCACACGAAGGCGGGTCCGGCGAGCGGCAGGAACGCGGCGACGCCGGTCAGAAAGGCGAGGAAGAGGGCGTACGGGATGTCGGTCAGGAGCCAGTAGCCGATGCCGGCGAGCGTGCCCTGAGCGACGGCCGTGATGAGCATGCTCTGCACGACCGCCGTGAGCGTGTCGAAGAGCCGCCGGAAGACGATGTCCTTGTGCTCGGGCGCCATGGGGACGAGGTCGCTGATCCGCGTCGCCATGCGCTCGCCGTCGCGGAAGAAGAAGAACAGGGCGACGAACATGAGGAGGAGGTTCAGGAGCGTCACGAGGGCGTTGCGGGCGAGCGCCGTCGTCTGGCCGAGGATCTGCTGCGAGATCCAGTTGCTGGCGGTGAGGATCAGCGCGGCCGGATCGAGCTGGACCTTGTCGTGGAACGGCGCCGTGACGCGCTGGAAGAAGAGGCCGAGGCGCGACTCCCGTGCCTGGTCGATCAGGCGAGAGAGCTGGCCGCTCGTCGCCATCTCCTGCACCTGCTGATAGGCGCTCGCGGTCTGACGGACGATCGCGGCGCCGAGGTAGATCGACGGCAGCACGACGACCGCGATGACCAGCAGGACGAGCACCAGGGACGCGGCCGTCCGGTTCCCGCGCAGGAGTCGCGTCAGCCGCGTCGTCAGGGGATAGAAGGTGAGGGCCAGGATGGTCGCCCACACGAGCGGCGTGAAGAACGGTGCCAGGAACAGACCGAGCTGATAGAGCAGGAACACGAAGACGGCGAAGAAGAACGCCGCGAACAGTTGCTCCCGCGACACGCGCGGAGACTACTGGCGACCGCGAAGCGCCACAAGCTCGCGGCTTTTCAAGAGATTGTCTTGACAGTGGAGAAGGCGGTTGGTACGAGAGGCGGCTTTTCGAAACCTTGCGCAGGCACGTAGCTCAGTGGAAGAGCGCTTCCTTGACACGGAAGAGGCCGGCGGTTCAATCCCGCCCGTGCCTACTCTCATGGTCCGCCCGACCTCGCCCCCTCATGCAATCGCCTGATGTCTGACATCACCGTCACCTTCGCCGAGGGCGCACCGCTGCGCCTGCCGGCGGGCGTCACGGCGGGCGACGCGCTCCGAGCGCACGGCGAGCAGAACGGGACCAGCCGCAAGGAGCTGAAGCGAGCCATCGCGGCCAAGGTCGAGGCGGACGGCGCGACGCGCATCGTCGACCTCGGTCGCGCGCTCACGCAGGACTGCCGGGTGACGCCGGTCGTCCCCGACAGCCCCGATGGGCTGGAGGTCCTGCGCCACTCGTCGGCGCACCTGATGGCGCACGCCATCACGCGGCTCTACCCCGGCACCGAGATCACGATCGGGCCCGTGGTCGAGAACGGCTTCTACTACGACGTGAAGCGGCCCGAGGGGTTCACGCCAGAGGATCTCGCGCTCATCGAGGACGAGATGCGGAAGATCGCGCGCGAGAACCACCCGGTCGTGCGCGAGGAGGTGACGCGCGACGACGCGATCCGCCTCTTCCGCGACATGGGGCAGAAGTACAAGGTCGAGATCATCGAGGGCCTTCCCGCCGGCGAGCCGATCTCGCTCTATCGCCAGGGCGACTTCGTGGACCTCTGTCGCGGGCCCCACGTGCCGTCGACGGGCCGGCTGGACGCCTTCAAGCTGACCAGCATCGCCGGCGCCTACTGGCGCGGCGACGCGAACAACGAGCAGCTCCAGCGCCTCTACGGCACGGCGTGGGCGACCAAGCAGGACCTCGACGCGTATCTGAGGCGCGTCGAGGAGGCGAAGCAACGCGATCACCGCCGCCTCGGCCAGGTGCTCGATCTCTTCTCGTTCAACCCGCTCGCCCCGGGCTCCCCGTTCTTCCATCCGAAGGGCGCCATCGTCTACAACATGCTGGTCGAGTACGTCCGCCGGCTCTATGCCCGCTACGGCTACACCGAGGTGATCACGCCGCTCATCTTCAAGACCGAGCTCTGGAAGAAATCGGGCCACTACGGCGCCTTCCGGGAGGACATGTTCCTCATGAAGGTCGACGAGGACGAGTACGGAGTGAAGCCGATGAACTGCCCGGGGCACTGCGAGCTCTTCGCGGCCCACAAGCACTCCTACCGCGATCTCCCGATCCGCTACGCCGACTTCAGCCGCCTGCATCGCTTCGAGCCGTCGGGCACGCTGCAGGGGCTCACGCGCGTGCGCTCGCTCGCGCAGGACGACGCGCACATCTACTGCACGCCGGACCAGGTCGACGGCGAGATCGACGCGTTCGTCGCCATGGTGAAGGAGGTCTACGCCGCCTTCGGCTTCGATCGCGTCGAGGTGTCCGTCCAGACGCGCCCGAAGAACTTCCTCGGGCGGGTCGAGCTGTGGGACACGGCCGAGGCCACGCTCCACCGGGCGGCCGAGAAGACCGGCTATCCGACGACGGTCCTGCCGGGCGAGGGCGCCTTCTACGGTCCCAAGATCGGCTTCGACTTCCGCGACGTGCTGGAGCGGTCGTGGACGCTCGCCACGGTGCAGATCGATTGCGCCATGCCGGAGCGCTTCGGCCTGCGCTACGTCACGTCCGACGGCACCGAGGCGACGCCCATGATGGTGCACCGCGCGGTCCTGGGCTCGCTCGAACGGTTCATCGCGATCCTGCTCGAGCACACGAACGGCAAGCTGCCGCTCTGGCTCGCGCCCGAGCAGGTCCGCGTGATCCCGGTCAGCGAGAAGGTCGAAGCGTACGCGCGACGCGTGGAGGCGGCCTGCCGCGCCGCGGGGCTGCGCGCCGAGTCCGATCTGCGCGGCGAGAAACTCGGCTACAAGATCCGCGAGGCGCAGGTGGCGAAGGTCCCCGTCATGGCCGTCATCGGCGAGCGCGAGGCGGCGGACGGCACGGTCGCACCGCGGGTCGGAGGGAACAACGAGCCCGCCGTCGGGCTCGACGCGTTCGTCACGCGCGTCGCGACCGACGCGCGCATGCCAGGAGGTGGGTCATAGCGAAAGTCGAAGAGAAGGTTCGGATCAACCATCAGATCCGGTCACGCGAGATCCGGGTGATCGACGCGGACGGTGCGCAGCTGGGCGTCATGACGCCGCAGGACGCGCAGCGCATCGCCGATCAGAAGGAGCTCGACCTCGTGGAGGTCGCGCCCACCGCGAACCCGCCGGTGTGCCGGATCATGGACTACGGGAAGTTCCGGTACGCGCAGAAGAAGAAGGCCCAGGAGTCGCGCAAGAAAGGGGCCGCGAGCCAGCTGAAGGAAGTGAAGATGGGCTCGCAGACCAGCCAGCACGACGTCGACTTCAAGGTGAACCACATCCGGGATTTCCTCGGCGAGGGACATCGGGTAAAGGTGACGGTCTTCTTCCGGGGCCGGCAGATCACGCACCCGGAGCTCGGGCACGTGATGCTCAACCGGGTCGCGGGGATGCTCACCGACATCGCCGTCATCGAGCAGTCCGCGCGGATGGAAGGTCGCAGCATGTCGATGATGCTCGTCGCGAAGTAGAAAGGACCAGACCCATGCCCAAGCTCAAGACCCGCCGAGGGGCCGCCAAGCGGTTCACCTTCACGGCCAAGGGAAAAGTGAAGCGACACAAGGGATTCAAGCGGCACATCCTCAGCTCGAAGACCCGCAAGCAGAAGCGGCACCTCCGCCGCGCGGGGCTCGTGAACCCAGCCGACGAGAAGTCGATCAAGCGCCTGCTGCCGTACGGCTGCTGAGCGCCCAAGGAGCGAATCATGCCACGCGCGAAAGGCGGCCCGAAGACGCGCCGCCGCCACAAGAAGACCATGAAGATGGCGAAGGGCTACGTCGGTGGCCGGCGCAAGACCTATCGCCAGGCTCGCGAGACCGTCGAGCGCGGCCTCACCTACGCCTACCGCGACCGCAAGCAGAAGAAGCGCGACTTCCGGGGCCTCTGGATCGTGCGGATCAACGCCGCGGCCCGCAAGCACGGCCTCTCGTACAGCCGGCTGATCGCCGGCTTGAAGAAGGCGGCGGTCGAGGTCGATCGCAAGATGCTCGCGGCGCTCGCGCTCGACGATCCGCAGGCGTTCGGCGAGCTCGCGGCGCTCGCAAAGAGCCAGGCGACGGCGTAGCCCGTGCGCGCCGCGCTCGCGGAGATACGCGAGACGGCCCTGGCGGAAATCGCCGCCGCCGAGAGCGACGACGCGCTCGAGGCGATCCGGCTCAAGTACCTCGGCCGCAAGGGCTCACTCAGCGCGCTGTTGCGGGGCTTGGGACAGCTCCCGGCCGAGGAGCGCCCGGCGATGGGCGCGCTCGCCAACGACATCGATGGGATCGTCCGGGAGGCGCTCAATCGGCGGCAGTGGCAGTTCCGGGAGGCGGAGCTCGCGCGCCGGCTCGCCGAGGAGCGCATCGACGTCACCATGCCGGGTCGCGCACGGCCGCGCGGGCACGTCCATCCGCTGCGCGCCGTGGAGGACGAGATCGTCGACATCTTCGTCGCCATGGGGTTCGAGGTCGTCGAGGGTCCGGAGATCGAGGACGACTTCCACAACTTCGGGGCCCTCAACATCCCGCCCGATCACCCCGCGCGCGACATGCAGGACACGATCTACGTCGCGGGCGCGGACGACCTGCTGCTGCGCACGCACACCTCGCCCGTGCAGATCCGGGCCATGCGGGCGATGCGCCCGCCGCTGCGCGTGATCGTGCCGGGCACCGTCTACCGGCGCGACGACCCGGACGCGACCCATTCGCCCATGTTCCAGCAGGTCGAGGGGCTCATGATCGACGACCGCGTGACGTTCGCCGACTTGAAGGGCGTGCTCGTGCAGTTCGTCCGCCGCCTGTTCGGCTCGGCGACGCCCGTGCGCTTCCGGCCGAGCTTCTTTCCGTTCACCGAGCCGTCGGGCGAGCTCGATATCGGGTGCGTGCGGTGCGCGCGCGCGACCCGCGGCGCCGATCCCTCGTGCCGGGTGTGCAAGGGATCCGGCTGGCTCGAGATCCTCGGGTGCGGGATGGTCCACCCGAACGTCCTCCGAGCGGTCGACTACGATCCCGAGCGCGTGCGCGGCTTCGCCTTCGGCATGGGGATCGACCGGCCGTTGCTGCTGCGCCTCGGGCTCGACGACCTGCGCCTGTTCTACGACAACGACCTGCGCTTTCTCGGACAGTTCTGATGCGGATCCCGCTCGACTGGCTGCGCGAGTTCGTGGCCGTGGACCTCTCGCCCGCGGCGCTCGCCGATCGCCTCACCATGGCGGGTCTGGTCGCCGAGGGGCTCGAGCCCGTCGGTCGCATCGATCCGCGGGTCGTCGTCGGCCGGATCGCGGCCGTCGAGGCGCATCCGGACGCCGACCGGCTGCGGGTGTGTCGCGTCGACGTGGGAGCCGACACGCCGCTCACGGTCGTGTCGGGTGCGCCGGACGTCCGCCCGGGACGCCGGGTTCCCGTCGCGCGCGTCGGGGCGGTGCTCGCGACCGGCACCGAGATCCGGGCGGCGACCCTGCGCGGGGTCGCGTCGGAAGGGATGCTCTGCTCCGAGGTCGAGCTCGGGCTCGGGGACGACGATTCGGGCCTGCTCGACCTCCCCGCCGACGCGCCGCTCGGGACTCCCGTGACGGAGCTGCCCGGCGTGGCCGACACCGTGCTCGTCCTCGACGTGACGCCGAACCGCGCCGACTGCCTGTCCGTCCTCGGCGTCGCGCGCGAGGTGGCCGCGCTCACCGGCGCGCGCCTGCGGATGCCCCGAGGGCGTCTGCGCGAGAGCGGCCCGCCGGCCGCGAGCGCCGTGTCGGTCGAGATCGTCGCCCGCGACCTCTGCGCCGAGTACTGCGCGCGCGTCGTCCGGGGCGTGCGCATCGTGCCGTCGCCGCTCGGGGTGCGCCTGCGCCTGCGGCGCGCCGGCATGCGTCCGATCAACGCCATCGTCGACGCGACGAACTTCGTGATGCTGGAGCATGGTCAGCCGCTGCACGCCTTCGACCTCTCGCGCGTCGAGGGGGGGCACATCATCGTGCGGCGGGCGTCGGCCGGCGAGGCCTTCACGACCCTCGACGGTGTCGCGCGCGTCCTCGAGCCATCCGACCTGGTGATCGCGGACGGCCGCCGGCCGGTCGCGCTCGCGGGCGTGATGGGCGGTGCAGACTCGGAGGTGACGAGCGGGACCACGTCGCTCCTCCTGGAGAGCGCGTTCTTCGCGCCGGCGAGCGTGCGGCGTACGGCCCGCCGGCTGGGTCTCCTCTCGCAGGCCGCGTATCGCTTCGAGCGCCGCGTCGATCCGGCAATGGTCGAGCCGGCCGCCGACGTCGCCGCGGCGCTCATCGCGCGGCTGGCGGGCGGCAACGTGGCGCCGGGGATCGTACGCGACACGGGGAGCGTCGCCGGCATCGATCCGCCGGCCATCCGGCTGCGGCCGTCGCGCGCGGCCTCGCTCCTCGGTGTCGCGACCCCGAAGGCGGAAGTCACGCGGCGGCTGCGCGCGCTCGGCGCGGCCTGCTCGGGCGAGGGACCGGTGCTGGTCGTCGCGCCGCCGAGCCATCGCGGCGATCTTCGCATCGAGGAGGACGTGATCGAGGAGATCGCGCGCCTCGGCGGATACGAAACCATCCCGACGACGCTGCCGGCCGTCCCCATGACCTGCGGGTCGGACAGCGCCTCGCGGAGCTTCTCCCGCCGCCTCCGCACCGCGCTCGTCGCCGAGGGTCTCACCGAGATGGTGACGCTCGCCTTCACCGATCACGCGACGAACGAGCGCGTGCCGGGCCACGTCCTCGCCGGTCTGGAACCGATCGCGCTCCGCAACCCGCTGTCGGGCGATCTCGGCGAGCTGCGCCGCTCGCCGCTGGCTGGGCTGCTGCGCGCCCTGCACCTGAACGTCGCGAACGGTGCTTCGTTCGTGGCGGCGTTCGAGATCGGCAAGGGATTCGGCGCCGGACCCGGGGGACGGCAGGAGCGGCGCGCCGTGTCGATCGTGCTGCACGGCCTCTGGCCGCCGATGGGCGCGGAGCGCAGCGGCCCCCAGGTCGAGTTCCTGGATCTGAAGGGCATCGTCGGCAACGTGCTCGTCGGACTCGGCGCCGATCCCGACGCCCTGCGCTGGCGGCCGCACCGGGTGTCCGGATTCCTCCACCCCGGCAAGACCGCCGCGATCGCCGACGGCGAGCGGGTCCTGGGCGTCGTCGGCGCGCTCGATCCCAGGGTCGTGCAGGCCCTCGATCTTGCAGGGGAAGTGCTCATCTGTGAGCTTGACTTCGAGGAAGTCGCTCACTATCGTCCGCGCCGCGTCGGGCTCCGGCCGGTTCCGCGCTTCCCGGCCGTCAGCCGCGACATCGCCGTGATCGTTGAGGAGGCCTTTGCGAGCGAGTCGATCCTGGAGGAGATCCGCGCGTTGAGAGACCCGCTCATCGAGTCAGCCCGCTGCTTCGACTGCTATCGGGGAACGCCGATCCCCGAGGGCAAGAAGAGCCTCGCGTACTCGATCGCGTATCGCCACCCCGATCGGACTCTCACCGACGAGGAGGTCAATGCCACGCACGGACGGGTACGCGCGCACCTCGCCGCCCGCTTCGCGCTCGAACTCCGGAGCTGACATGACGACGACCAAAGCGGACATCGTCGAGCGGATCCACGAGAAGATCGGGTTCTCGAAGAAGGAAGCGACGGACGTCGTCGAGTCGGTCTTCGAGATCGTGAAGCGATGCCTCGAGCAGGGCCGCAAGGTGAAGATCTCCGGCTTCGGCAACTTCATCGTCCACGAAAAGCGCCCCCGCAAAGGCCGCAATCCCCAGACCGGCGAAGAGATCATCATCAGCGGCCGCAAGGTCCTCTCCTTCAAGGCCAGCCAGGTCCTGAAGAAGACGATGAACGGCGAAGCCGTCACCGCCGCCGACACCGCCGCAGACGAATGACTCCGACCCAAGACTTCGTCTTGGGTCGGGGGCGAGGGTGTAGCGTCGGTGGTACGTGCGATCGGCATGGCGCGGCCGGCAAAGCCGGCGCGCCATACTAGGTACGCGCGGCTTCCCGGATGCCGCGGAAATCGACCGTCGCGGTGTCGCAGGATCGGAGCACGTCGCGCGCAAACACGCGGCTCAGGCGTACTAGCGTTGTCGCGCCGGCTTAGCCGGCCGCGACATGCCGCCCGCGCGTAGCAGAGCGCGGCGGCCTACGCGTCCGATCCCAGCCCGGTAGCTCGGGCTGGAGTTACCGAACGCCGCTCGTGCGCTTGGTGCGCAGGTGGAGGCGGTAGACCTTCTTCTCGGCCGGCGTCGGGCCGCCGTTGGCGGTTTCCATCGACGCGATCCGCTGCGCCTTCCACGTGACGAGCTTCTCGCGCAGCGCTTCGGGATCGATGCCGAGCGTCTCGCACACGTTGTTGAACGAGAAGGGCCACTCGTAGTCGACCGCGCGGATCCACTCCTCGGCCTGCTTCGACAGCAGCCGCGGGTTGGAGCGCGGGTTCGTGAGATGCTCCTGGAAGCAGCGGATGCCGTCCTCGAGGACGGCGAGCATGAGGGCCTTCTCACCGGAGACGTAGCTGTCGCGACGATAGCCCTGTGTCAGCTGCTCGGGCAGCACCACTTCGGGCGCGAAGAGCTCGGCGAGGATCTCGGGGTCGCGCGGGCGCGGTCCCGGGTCGCGTGCGTCCTGGGTCTGCTCGAGTGCCGCTGCGGCTTCGGTTGCGACGTTCTTCGACATGTGTGTGCCCTCCGGCGTGACATGGCGAGTGCAAGGCGCGGGCCAGCGGCGCCGGTGCTTGCAACTCGTGAAGCTGCGCAGCCGTTTGCGCGCACGAGGGCTCGCCGCGTGGCGAGAAACTGCCGCGCTCGCCGCCAATTTGACACCGCGGCGCGCATTTCGGCCGACGCGTGCGCGGACGTGTCAACGCGCTGACTGTCGCTTGACTGCCCACGGGCCGACCCCTAAGAGGTTGCCGATCACGGCGGGGCGTGGCGCAGCCCGGTAGCGCACTCGCTTGGGGTGCGAGTGGTCGGCCGTTCAAATCGGCTCGCCCCGACTGACGCCACGAAGGTGGCGGCGTGTCGCTTGCAGCGCCGCCACCTTGGTGGCACCTTCACCGCGCTCCATGTCCGCCCCGCTCATCCTCGTCTCGAACGACGACGGGATTCACTCGCTGGGGATCGCGGCGCTGGCGGACGCCATGGCAGCCCTCGGCGAGGTGGTGGTCGTCGCGCCCGACCGCGAGCAGAGCGCGTGCAGCCACGCGCTGACGCTGCATCGCCCGCTGCGGATCGAGTCGGTCGGACCCGGACGCTACACCGTCGACGGCACGCCGACCGACTGCGTGAACCTGGCCCTCAACGGCATCCTCAAGACGCGCCCGGCGCTCCTCGTCTCGGGGATCAACCGGGGCGCGAACCTGGGCGACGACGTGACGTACTCGGGCACGGTGAGCGCGGCGATGGAGGGCACGCTGCTCGGCGTGCCGTCGATCGCGCTCTCGCTCATCGGGCGGGGGACGTTCGACTTCGCGATCGCCAAGGCGTTCGCGGGCCGGGTCGCCGCCTGGGTGCTGGCGCACGGGCTGCCCGCCGACACGCTCCTCAACGTCAACGTCCCGCAGGAGTTCGAGGGCCCGACGCCACGCGGGGTCGCGCTCACGCGCATGGGGCGCCGGCGCTACGGCGACGCGATCGTCGAGAAGGTCGATCCCCGGGGGCGGAAGTACTACTGGATCGCCGGCGAGGAGGTTCCGTTCGTCGCCGAGGAGGGGACCGACTTCCACGCCGTGCACCAGGGCCTGATCTCCATCACGCCGATCCAGCTCGATCTGACGAACTATCGCGCCTTCGACTCCCTCGCCCCCGTGCAGGGCACGTGGCCGTAGGGTAAGAAGGGTGCGGTGGTGCGGCAGGTGGCGGTCATCGTGGTGCTGGGAGCGCTCGCGCTCGCGAGCGCCTGCCGGCCGACGACCTCCGCGTTCCGACACCAGGTGAAGCCGGGCGAGAACCTCTACCGGATCGGGAAGGCCTACGGGGTGGACTACCGGGAGCTGGCACGCGCCAACGGCATCACCGATCCGAGCCGCATCGAGGTAGGCGACAAGCTCGTGATCCCGAATGCGACGCGCGAGCTGCCGGTCGCGCTCATCACGCCGGCGCGCTCGCGCGACGACCAACCGGCGGAGAGCGAGCTGCCGCCGGACCGCTCGCCCTTCGTCTGGCCGGTCGAGGGCGCGGTCACGTCGACGTTCGGGATGCGCGGCGACGCGCATCACGACGGCATCGACATCGCTGCACCGACCGGCACGCCGGTGCGCGCGGCGCGCGGCGGTCGCGTGCTCTACAGCGACGAGCTGCGGGGCTACGGGAACATCGTCATCATCGAGCACGGCGACGGCTATGCGACGGTGTACGCGCACAACCAGGACAACACGATCCTCGTGGGCACGATCGTGCGCCAGGGGGACGTCATCGGCGAGGTCGGCGAGACGGGGGAGACGTCGCAGCCGAATCTGCACTTCGAAGTCCGCAAGGACAACGTCGCTCGCAATCCGCTCTACTACCTACCACCGCGAAGGACGGCGTCTCGGGGGGCGCCCGCACCATGACGGACTTCAAACGTCTCATCCGTGACATTCCCGACTTCCCCAAGCCGGGGATCGTGTTCAAGGACATCACGCCGCTGCTCGCCGACGGCCCGGCCTTCCATTCGATGGTCGACGCGCTGGTGGCGCCGTACCGGGGCCGCGTCGACACGGTGCTCGGGATCGAGTCGCGCGGCTTCATCATCGGGGCCGCCGCGGCGCTCTCGCTCGGCACCGGGATCGCCATCGTGCGCAAGCCCGGCAAGCTTCCGTACCGAACGCACCAGGCGAGCTACGAGCTCGAGTACGGGACCGACACCCTCGAGATCCACCATGACGCCGTCGCCGGCGGCCACCGGGTGCTCCTCATCGACGACCTGCTGGCGACCGGCGGGACGGCGACGGCGGCGATCCAGCTCGTCCAGCAGTGCGGGGGGAAGGTCGCCGCGTGCGCGTTCGTGATCGAGCTCGGCTTCCTCCGCGGCCGCGCGCGCCTGGCGCCACACGAGGTACACGCGCTCGTCCGCTACGACTGAGGCGGACGTGGAGGCGCGCGACCACACGCAGGAAGCGGGAGCCCTGCGCTCGGGGCTCATCGTGAGCGCGGGCCTGTGCCTGGTCGAGCTCGTGGGCGGCCTCGCGACCAACAGCCTCGCGCTGGTGACCGATGCCGTGCACATGTTCACCGACGTCGCGGCGCTCGCCCTCACCTGGTTCGCGCTCTGGATGTGCTCGCGGCCCGCGTCGCCCCAGAAGACCTTCGGCTATTACCGTGCCGAGATCCTGGCCGCCTTCGTGAACGGCGTGGCGCTGTCCGTGCTCGTCATCTTCGTGCTGTTCGAGGCGTGGCACCGCCTGCAGGCGCCGCCCAGCGTCGCCGGCGGAGGGATGCTCGCGATCGCCGTCGCGGGTCTCGCGGTGAACGCGATCGTCGCCGCCCGCCTGCACGCGCACAAGTCCGCGAGTCTCAACCTGCGCGGCGCGTACCTGCACGTCGTCTCCGATCTCCTCGGCTCGGTCGGCGCGATCCTCGCGGGCGTGATCATCGTCACGACGGGATGGACGCTCGCCGATCCGCTGGCGAGCGTCGCCATCGCGGTCCTGATCCTGCGCAGCTCGTGGAAGCTCGTCGGCGAGGCCGTCGACGTGCTGATGGAGGGCGTGCCGGCCCACGTCGACCTCGCGGCGTTGCAGCAGGGACTCGAAGGCGTGACCGGCGTGGAGGAGGTGCACGACCTCCACGTCTGGACGCTGACGACGGGGCGCTACGCGCTGTCCGCCCATGTCGTCGCCGATGGGCGCTCGACCCCCGACACGATGCTGAACGACCTCACCTGCGTGTGCCGGGATCGCTTCGCCATCGACCACGTGACGATCCAGGTCGAGGCCGAGAGCCGGCGGGCGGCCGAACCCGCCCATTGAGTCCAGTTTCGGTCGCCGCGGCTCGCCGCGGCGCATGGCGTCTGCAACCAAGGTACTAGACGGCTCGCGCGGCGGCGCGAGTGTTCACGCCCCCCGCGGCACGCCAAAAGTGCTTTACGACCGACGGGTTTCTGTGTTGTTGTCCCGTCCTGCAGGGGGGCGTTCCCATGACTCGACGACGCAGCAGGACGGCCATGCGGGCGGTGGTTGCGGCCCTCGCCGTGCTCGCCATCGCGCCGGCCGCGCGCGCTCATGTCGATCCGCCGGGCTGCACGCCGGCCCCCGTGGCGATCGACATGCGCGTGTTCCGCGGCGACGGCGTGACGAACGTCATCGGCGGCGTCTCGGAGTGCGAGAGCGTCTTCTATCAGGTGTCCGTTCACAAATCGTCGGCTGGCAGCTGCGCCTTCGAAGGCGGCGCGTTCACGATGACGCTGCCGAACGGGACTTCGGTCGTCGTGAGCCCGAGCGTGCCGTGCGTCGGCGGGACGCTGTCCCCGTGCGACCCCTCGACGGTGAACGTCACGAGCGGGCTCATCCCGTACACGGTCAGTCTGGCCGACGTCGTCGGCGGCCTCATCACGGCGACGGCCACCTACAGCGGCGGCGTCCTCCACGATGGCGAGGTCGACACGCCGCTCGGCTCGTTCCCGATGCAGAAGAAGACGTCCGTGTTGCTCTGCGCCGACGGGAAGAAGTGCACGCAGGACCTCTGTGACCCGGCGAAGGCGGGTTCGGCCGCCTGCTCCAATCCGGACGTCGTCTGCGACGACGGCGACAAGTGCACGACGGAGGTCTGCGATCCGCAGACGGGCGCGTGCACCCAGACCGGCGCCACGACGTGCGACGACAACAACGCCTGCACGACCGAGGCGTGCAACCCGTCCACGGGCAAATGCGAGACCCTCGACACGAAGACTTGCGACGACCAGAACGCCTGCACCGACGACTCGTGCGACTCGGCGACCGGCGCGTGCGTGTTCACGGACGTCGTGACGCCCACCTGCGGCGACGACGACCTCTGCACCCGCGACGTCTGCGATCCCGCGACGGGGCAGTGCGAGTATCCGCCGATCGATCTCGTCTGCGACGACAACAACGCCTGCACGACGGAAGCCTGCAATCCGCTGACGGGCACCTGCAAGACGACCAGCGAGCTCGACTGCAACGACAACGACGCCTGCACCGACGACGGGTGTGCGGCGGCCTCGGGATGCACGCACACGCCCATCGTCTGCAACGACGACGACGCCTGCACCGACGACACGTGCAGCCCGACCGACGGGTGCAAGTTCGTCGACAACAGCGCCCGCTGCGACGACGAGGACGCGTGCACCATCGACGCGTGCGATGCCCTCCTGGGGTGCACCCACACGCCGAGCACGACGCTGGGGTGCCTCCCCCTCAACCACTTCCAGTGCTACGAGACGAAGCCCTTCGCGTTCACGAAGATCCCCGGCGTGACGATCCAGGATCGCTACGGCACGACGACGCTGCCGATCCGCACGCCGCATCCGTTCTGCCTGCCGTCGGACAAGAACGGCGAGGATCCGACCGCGGCGACCGATCCGGACCATCTCTTCGGCTATGCCGACGCGAACGGTCCGGTGGGGATCGGGGCGCAGACGGTGACGAACCAGTTCGGCACGGTGACGCTCGACCTCGTCCGCCGGACCTATCTCATGGTCCCGACGGCGAAGAGCCTGTCGGGTCCGACGCCGCCGCTGGCGGCGCCGGTGACGGACCACTTCCAGTGCTACTCCGTGAAGCGAACCCGCGGCACGGCGAAGTTCGTCCCGCAGCGGGGCGTCAGCGCCGTCGACCAGTTCGGGGCGCACACGCTGGACGTCCTGCGCCCGCGCTACCTCTGCGTGCCGGCCAACAAGAACGGCGAGGACCCGACGGCGCCGTCCCACCCGGACAGCCTGGTCTGCTACAAGGCGCGCCACCGCGATCCGTTCGGCACGATGCACCCGTTCACGAACAATCAGTTCGGGCCGCTCGAGATCACGCTCACCCGCCGCCTGGAGTTCTGCGTCCCCTCGAAGGTCGTCACCGACTGACCGCGCTCAGGCGGAAGCCGACGCGCGGGAAGTGGACGACGATCTCGCCCAGGGCGGGGTCGATGCGCCGTACGGCCACCTCGTGCGCCGAGGCGGCGTGCAGGGTCCCGGCGACCGGGTCGAATCCGTAGTCGTCCGGCGTGACGCTCACGGCGTCGCCGGCCGCGAGACCGTTCGGCTCCCCGGGCGCAACGGTTCCCGGGGCGGGCGTCGCGGCGCGGGCGATCGCGAGCGCATCGGCGGGGGCGACGACGGTCTTGTCGCCGTCGCCCATCGCCTCCAGGCGGCCCATCCAGGCAGCAACGTGGGCGAAGGGCGCCAGCAGGTCACGCGCGCCGGGGGCCACGCGCAGGAACCACAGCGGGTGGTAGCAGGCGGCGTCGGGCAGGCCGAACGCATCGCCGAGGACGAATGGCCGCCCGTCGGCGAGCTGCGCGTCGAGCGTCGCCACGAGGCCGCGGAGCTGGTCGCGCGCGTAGGGCGCCTGCTTCGAGATCTCGGCGAAGTCGCGTCCGGCCATCATGCGCGACCGATCGTCCACGAACGCCTTCGGGACGAACTCCCCGATCTCGGCGAACACGACCGACACGACCGGCAGGAAGAGGAGCCGGTCCGCCCACAGGTTCCAGGCGTGGCAGGTCGCTTCGCTGCGCCCGGGGTAGATCGTCGGCTCGGGCCGGCGCGCTTCCAGCACGCGCGCGATCAGCTGCGAGTCGCAGTACACGTCGGCGCCGATCTGCAGCACCGGGATGCGGCGATAGCCGCCCGTCAGCGGCACGAGGTCCGGCTTCGGCATGATGCTCGGCTGCTCGACCGCGAACCACGCCAGGCGCTTGTGCGCGAGCACCTTGCGGATCTTCTCCGAGAACGGCGACGTGTCGTACTGATGCAGGATGAGGGCGGTGTGATCGGGTGTCATCGGATCCTCCTTGTTGACAGTACGAGACTCGCCGCGTATGTGGACGCAGCTCGAACGATCGACGGACCTTTTAACTTGACCCAGCGAGGTCAGGAAGGGTTACGATGGACTCGGTAGATCTCCGCTCACACGCGCACGCCTCCCGGCTCGGCCGCGGAGGCTTTTTTTTCGACCGGGCGGCATGACGGCGAACGGCACCCGGCTCGTCATGGACGCCCAGGCGATCCAGCGCGCCCTCGTCCGCATCGCCCACGAGATCGTGGAGCGGGGGCGGGGGACGGCCGGCTTCGCCCTGGTGGGCATCCGCTCGCGCGGCGTGTACATCGCCCAGCGCCTGCGCCGCCTGCTCGCCGACATCGAGGGCGGCGAGCCCGTCCCGTTCGGGGTCGTCGACATCACGCTCTACCGCGACGACCTCGACCGGCGCATGCAGAACCCCGTCGTCCAGGGCACCAGCATCGACTTCGACGTCGACGGGCGGCGGATTCTGCTCGTCGACGACGTGCTGTTCACGGGGCGCACGATCCGCGCCGCCATGGACGCGATCATCGACTTCGGGCGGCCGCAGGCGATCCAGCTCGCCGTCCTGGTCGACCGTGGCCACCGCGAGCTGCCGATTCGCGCCGACTACGTGGGCAAGAACATCCCGACCTCCCGCCAGGAGGAGGTCGCGGTCCGGCTGGCCGAGGCGGACGGCGTCGACGAGGTCCTCGTCGAGGCGCCGTGATGGAGGGACGCATGGCATTCGCGGAGCGTCACCTGCTCGGGCTCGAGGGCATGGGGGCCGAGGCCATCACGTCGATCCTCGACTCGGCGGCCTCGTTCAAGGAGATCTCGGACCGCGACATCAAGAAGGTGCCGGCGCTGCGCGGAAAGACGGTCATCAACCTCTTCTACGAGAACAGCACGCGCACGCGGACGTCGTTCGAAATCGCGGCCAAACGGCTGTCCGCCGACACCGTCAACATCTCGGGATCCAGCTCGAGCGCGAGCAAGGGTGAGACGCTGGTCGACACGGCCCGCAACCTGGAGGCGATGCGGCCCGACGCGATCGTGCTGCGGCACTCGATGTCGGGCGCGGCGCATCTGCTCGCACGCCACGTCTCGTGTCCGATCATCAACGCCGGCGACGGTTGCCACGAGCACCCGTCGCAGGCGCTGCTCGATCTCCTGACGATCCGCGAGCGCCGCGGCGCGATCGCGGGGCTCACGGTGGCCGTCGTGGGCGACCTGCTGCACAGCCGCGTCGGTCGCTCGAACCTGCACGGCCTGCGCGCTCTCGGCGCGACCGTGCGCGTGGTCGGGCCGCCGACGCTCGTGCCGCGCGAGTTCGCGGCGCTCGGGGCCGAGGTCCACACCCGCCTCGCCGACGGCGTGCGCGACGCCGACGTCGTCATGATGCTGCGGGTCCAGCGCGAGCGGATGGGCGCGAACTTCTTCCCGAGCCTGGATGAGTACTCGCACTACTACTGCCTCACCGAAGAGGTCGTCCGGCTCGCGAAGCCGCAGGTCATCATCCTGCATCCCGGCCCCATGAACCGGGGGCTCGAGATCTCGAGCGCCGTCGCCGACGGCCCGTACTCGGTGATCATGAACCAGGTGACGAACGGGGTCGCCGTGCGGATGGCGCTCCTCTATCTCCTGATCGCGCGCAGCAAGGCCGAGGACGCGGCCGAGCTGGAGGCGGCGACCGACGCGCCGGTGGTCCGCGGGCGCAGCGGGGGGCGGGCGTGACGCGGCTGCGGATCGCGAACGGGACGGTCGTCGACCCGGTGGCGCAGACGGCGACCCGGCTCGACGTGCTGGTCGAGGACGGCCGGATCGCCGCCGTCGAGCCCGGCGATCAGCTCGAAGCCGAGGCCGAGCCGTACGACGCGCGCGGGTGCCTCGTCGTGCCCGGCCTCGTCGACATGCACGTGCACCTGCGCGAGCCGGGCTACGAGTACAAGGAGACCATCGCGACCGGCACGGCCGCGGCCGTCGCGGGCGGCGTCACCTCGGTCGCCTGCATGGCGAACACGAACCCCGTGAACGACAGCAGCGCGGTCACCCGCTTCATCCTGGAGCAGGCGGCGGCGGCCAGGTTGGCGCGCGTCTACCCGATCGGCGCCGTGTCGGTCGGGCTCGCGGGCAAGCAGCTCGCCGAGTTCGGCGAGATGCGGCGGGCGGGCATCGTCGCCGTCTCGGACGACGGCATGCCGATCATGGACGCCGGCCTCATGCGGCGGGCGCTCGAATACGCGAAGCTCTTCGATCTGCTCGTCATCGCGCACGAGGAGGACACGTGCCTGCGGTGCGACGGCGTGATGAACGAGGGCCTCACGTCGGTCCGGCTCGGGCTCCGCGGCTCACCGGCGGCGTCCGAGGAGTTGATGGTGGCGCGCGACGTCGCGCTCGCCGAGCTGACCGGCGGACGCCTGCACGTGGCGCACGTGAGCACGGCCCGATCGGTTGCCATGATCCGCGAGGCCCGGGCGCGCGGCCTCGCCGTCAGCGCGGAGGCGACGCCGCATCATCTCTTCCTCACCGAGGAGGCGGTCGCGGAGTACGACGGCAACGCGAAGATGGCGCCGCCGCTCCGTACGCGGGCCGACGTCGAGGCGCTGCGCGCCGGGCTCGCCGACGGCACCATCGAGGCGATCGCCACCGACCACGCGCCGCACCACCCGGACGAGAAGGACTGCGAGTTCGACCAGGCGGCGAACGGCATCGTCGGCCTCGAGACCGCCCTCGGCCTCGGCCTGCGCTTGGTGGCGGAAGGGGTGCTGGACCTTCCGACGCTGATCGCGCGCATGACCGTGGGGCCGGCCCGGCTCCTCGGCATTCCCGCCGGCACGCTGGCGGTCGGCGCGGCGGCGGACGTGGCGGTGATCGACCCCGAGCGCCGCTGGAGGGTCGCGGCGCGGAGCTTCAAGTCGAAGAGCCGCAACACGCCTTTCGACGGGTGGGACCTGCAGGGCAAGGCGATCGCGACGTTCGTCGGCGGCGCGCTCGTCTACGAGGACCGCACGACGGCGCCCCCGCTGCGGGTGGCGTCGTGAGCGAAGCGATCCTCGCGCTCGCGGACGGAACGGTCTTCCGGGGACGGGCTTTCGGCGCACGCGCGCAGGCGGTCGGCGAGATCGTCTTCAACACCAGCATGACCGGCTACCAGGAGATCCTGACCGATCCGTCCTACGAGGGACAGCTCGTCGCGATGACGTACCCGCAGATCGGCAACGTCGGCGTGAACAAGCACGACGTGGAATCGCGCCGGCCGTTCGTGCGGGGCTTCGTCGTGCGCGAGTACCGCGAGGTGCCGTCGTCGTGGCGGGCCGAGGAGACGCTCGGGAGCTACCTCGCTCGGCACGGCATCCCCGGGATCGAGGGCATCGACACCCGCGCGCTCGTTCGCCACCTGCGCGACCACGGGGCCCAGGAGGCCGTGCTGTCCACCGACGAGCTGGACGCCGAGCGTCTCGTGCGCCGGGCGAAGGACGCCCCGAGCATGGTGGGGCAGGACCTCGCCAACGTCGTCACCTGCACCGAGCCGTACGGCTGGACGCAGGGGCCGTGGACGCTCGAGGGCTACGTCTCGGCCGAGGACGTCGCGGCGCGCCGCGGCCGGCCACCGCTCAAGGTCGTCGCCTACGACTACGGGATCAAGTACAACATCCTGCGGAACCTCGTCGGCGCCGGCTGCGCCGTGCGCGTCGTGCCGGCCTCGACCCCGGCGCGCGAGGTGCTCGCGCTCTCGGCCGACGGCGTGTTCCTGTCGAACGGTCCCGGCGATCCCGACGCGGTCGTCGGCGCGCGCGAGAACGTCGCCGAGCTGCTCGGCAAGGTGCCCGTGTTCGGCATCTGCCTCGGGCACCAGATCCTCGGGCTCGCGCTCGGCGGCAAGACCTACAAGCTCAAGTTCGGCCACCACGGCGGCAACCAGCCCGTGCAGGACTTGACGACCGGCAAGGTCGAGATCACGGCCCAGAACCACGGCTTCGCGGTCGACGCGGACTCGCTCCGCGACCGCGCCGAGGTGAGCCACGTGAATCTCAACGATCGTACGGTGGAAGGCCTCGTCGTGAAGGGGCAGCCGACCTTCTCCGTGCAGTACCATCCCGAGGCGTCGCCCGGACCGCATGACGCGCGCTACCTCTTCCGGCGCTTCGTCGACTTGATGGAGCGGCGCTAGCGATGCCGCGGCGAACCGACCTCCGCGCGATCCTCCTCATCGGCTCCGGGCCCATCGTCATCGGCCAGGCGTGCGAGTTCGACTACTCCGGCACCCAGGCCTGCAAGGCCCTCAAGGAGGAGGGCTACCGTGTCATCCTGGTGAATTCGAACCCGGCGACGATCATGACCGATCCCGAGTTCGCGCACCGGACGTACGTCGAGCCGCTCACGGTTGAGGTGCTCGAGCGCATCATCGCCGCCGAGCGCCCGGACGCCGTCCTGCCGACGATCGGCGGACAGACGGGCCTCAACCTGGCGCTCGACCTGGCCGAGGCGGGCATTCTCGCGAAGTACGGCGTCGAGCTGATCGGCGCCAAGGTCGACGCCATCAAGCGGGCCGAGGATCGCGACCTCTTCAAGACGACGATGCGCGAGATCGGCCTCGAGGTGCCGCGCAGCGGCGTCGTCCGCTCGCTCGCCGACGCGGAGCGGCTCCGCGGCGAGATCGGGCTGCCGGTCATCATTCGCCCCTCGCGGACCCTCGGTGGGTCCGGGCAGAGCTTTGCCACGACCGAGGCCGAGTTCCGCACCAACGTCGAGTGGGGCCTCGAGATGTCGCCCATCCACGAGGTCCTGATCGAGGAGTCGATCGCGGGCTGGAAGGAGTTCGAGCTCGAGGTCATGCGCGACGGCAAGGACAACGTCGTCATCGTGTGCTCGATCGAGAACTTCGACCCGATGGGCATCCACACGGGCGACTCCATCACGGTCGCGCCGGCGCAGACGCTGACGGACAAGGAATACCAGATCATGCGCGACGCGTCGGTCGCGGTGATCCGCGCCATCGGCGTCGACACGGGCGGCTCGAACATCCAGTTCGCCGTCCATCCCGAGAACGGCCGGCTCGTCGTCATCGAGATGAACCCGCGCGTGTCGCGCAGCTCGGCGCTCGCCTCCAAGGCGACGGGCTTCCCCATCGCGAAGATCGCCGCCAAGCTCGCCGTCGGCTACACGCTCGACGAGATCCGCAACGACATCACCCGCGAGACGCCCGCCTGCTTCGAGCCCACGATCGACTACGTCGTCACCAAGATCCCGCGTTTCACGTTCGAGAAGTTCCCGCAGGCCTCCGACGAGCTCGGCCCCCAGATGAAGTCGGTCGGCGAGGCCATGGCGATCGGCCGCACCTTCCGCGAGTCGCTCCAGAAAGCCATGCGCTCGCTCGAGATCGGGAGCAACGGCTTCGAGCCGCGCGACAAGAGCGACGCCGAGCTGCGCGCGAACCTCGTGCGCCGCGGCGCCGATCGGTTGTGGTGGGTCGCCGAGGCGCTGCGGCGCGGCCTCAAGGTGGAGGAGGTCGCGGCGCTCACGACCATGGACCCGTGGTTCCTGCGCCACGTCGAGGAGATCGTGGCCGACGAGCGCCTGCTGTCGGGAGCGCCCCTCGCCTCGCTCTCGGACGGGCGCATGCGGTCGCTCAAGCAGGCCGGGTTCTCCGACGCCCGGCTGGCGACGCTCCTCGGCACGACCGAGGGCGCCGTGCGCGCGAGGCGCGAGGCGATGGGCATTCGTCCCGTCTACAAGACGGTCGACACGTGCGGCGCCGAGTTCGAAGCCTACACGCCGTATCTCTACTCCACCTTCGAGCCGGGCGACGACGAGGCGAAGCCGACCGCGAAGCGCAAGGTCGTGATCCTGGGCGGCGGACCGAACCGGATCGGGCAGGGGATCGAGTTCGACTACTGCTGTGTGCACGCCGCGTTCGCGCTTCGCGAGGCCGGGTTCGAAGCCATCATGGTCAACTGCAACCCGGAGACCGTGAGCACCGACTACGACACGTCGGACAAGCTCTTCTTCGAGCCGCTGACGCTCGAGGACGTGCTGGCCTTGCTCGATCGCGAGCGCCCCGAGGGCGTGATCGTCCAGTTCGGCGGACAGACGCCGCTCAAGCTCGCCGTGCCGCTCGAGCGCGCCAAGGTGCCGATCCTCGGCACGTCGCCCGACTCGATCGACCGCGCCGAGGACCGCGAGCGTTTCGAGGCGGTGCTGACGAAGCTGCAGCTGAAGCGTCCCCCGAACGGGATCGCCCGCTCCGAGGACGAGGCCGTCCGGGTGGCCGATTCGATCGGCTACCCGATCCTCGTGCGGCCGTCCTACGTGCTCGGCGGGCGGGCGATGGAGATCGTCTACGACCGCGACAGCCTGGTCGGCTACATGGCGCGCGCTGTGCGAGCATCGCCGGAGCATCCCGTGCTCATCGACCGCTTCCTCGAGGACGCGATCGAGGTCGACGTCGACGCGGTCAGCGACGGGCGCGAGGTGGTCGTGGCCGGCATCATGGAGCACATCGAGCGTGCCGGCGTGCACTCGGGCGACAGCGCCTGCTCGCTGCCGCCGTACTCGCTCGACGCCGAGGTGCAGGACGAGATCCGGCGCCAGACCGTGGCGCTCGCACGCGAGCTCGGCGTGGTCGGGCTCATGAACGTGCAGTTCGCGGTGAAGGCGCGCGTGGTCTACGTGCTCGAGGTGAACCCGCGCGCGAGCCGGACCGTGCCGTTCGTCTCCAAGGCGATCGGCGTGCCGCTCGCGAAGGTGGCCGTCCGGTGCATGGTCGGGGGCACGCTGCGCGACATCGGGTTCACGCGCGAGATCGTCCCGGAACACGTGAGCGTCAAGGAGGCCGTCTTCCCGTTCATCAAGTTCCCTGGCGTCGACACGGTGCTCGGCCCCGAGATGAAGTCGACCGGCGAGGTGATGGGCATCGACACGACGTTCGGCGGCGCGTTCGCGAAGGCGCAGATCGCCGCCGGCACGGTGCTCCCGAAGCGGGGCAAGGTGTTCGTGTCCGTGCCCGACGACCAGAAGGACGCCTTGCTGCCGATCGCCCGCAAGCTCGTCGGCTGCGGCTTCACGCTGATGGCGACGCAAGGGACCGCGGCGTTCCTCGAGGCGAAAGGGATCGCCGTCGAAGGGGTCTCGAAGGTGCAGCACGGCGGACCCAACGCCGTCGATGCCCTCCAGCGCGGCGAGGTGGCGCTCGTCATCAACACGCCGGCCGGGAGCGAGGCCTACCGCGATTCGTTTCCGCTGCGGCGCACGGCGCTCGAGTGCCGGGTGCCGTACTTCACGACCATCGCGGCGGCCGCGGCCGCCGCGGAGGGGATCGAGACCATGTCCCGCGGGCCGTTCTCCGTGCGCCCGTTGCAGGAGTATCATCGCACCGGCGCGTGACGTCGTGAGCAGCGACAGCGGACCGCTCGCCGAGGTGGTGCAGGCGCTCGAGCGACCGCTCGCGTACCTCGCGGCGCGTGACTACCGGGGGCTCGAGCACACGCGGCTCCCGCTCGAGGCGATCGCCGAGCGGATCGAGCGCGCGCAGGCCGGCGCGGGCGCCACTGCGGCGGCGGCGCTGGCCGAGCTCTCGATCATCGTCGGGCAACTGCGCGCCGGCGGCCCCGACGGGCCCGCGCTGCTGCGTCGCGCGCACCGTCTCCTGCCCGCGCTTCGCAGCGCGGCCACCGAGGTCGCTCCACCGCGCAGCGCACGCGACGTCGACCTCGACCTCGCGGCGCTCGGCCAGCCGTCGCAGGCGATCCGCGGCGTCGGCCCGAAGCGCGGGGCCGAGCTGGCCCGCTTCGGGCTCACGACGGTCGAGGACGTGCTCTTCCACCTGCCGTTCCGCTACGAGGACCGCCGCAACGTGAGCGCGATGCACACGCTCCAGATCGGCGCCGAGGCCGGCACGGTCGGCGAGGTGACGGCGGTGCGCGAGGCTCGCGCCGGTCGCGGGCGCCGCCCGGTGCTCGAGGTGATCCTGCGCGACGGGGCGGCGAGCCTGCAGCTCGTGTGGTTCAATCAGGTGGCGTACTTCCGCACCCGCTTCCGGGCGGGGCAGCGCGTGCTGGTCTTCGGGCGCGTCGACGCGGCGATCGGCGGCGGCCCGCTGCGCATCGCGCATCCCGACGTCACCTTCCTCGGGCCCGACGACGATCCCGCGGCGCAGGGCGGGATCGTCCCGGTCTACGAGAAGCCGACGCCGTGGCCGGTGTCGGCCATGCGGCGGATCGTGCTGGCGGCCGTCGCCGACTACGCCGACCGCGTCCCGGTCGCCGTTCCGGCGGCGATCGCCGCGCGGCAACGGCTCGTCGAGCCGCCGCGCGCGCTGCGCTACGTACACCAGCCGCCGCCCACCGCCGACGCCGTCACGCTCGGGCATGGCGCCTCGCTCCCGCATCGCTCGCTGGTCTTCGACGAGCTGTTCTTCCTGCAGCTCGGACTCGCGCTCCGCCGCTCTGCGACGAGCGCGGAGCCCGGCACGGCCTTTCCGCCATCCACGCGGCTCGTTCCGGCGCTGCGCACGGCGCTGCCGTTCCGTCCCACGGGCGCTCAGGAGCGTGCGGCACGCGAGATCGCCGCCGACCTCGCCGCCCCACACCCGATGCGTCGCCTCCTCCAAGGCGACGTCGGGAGCGGGAAGACGCTCGTCGCCCTCATGGCCGCGCTCACGGTCGTCGAAGCCGGGGCGCAGGCGGCGATCATGGCGCCGACCGAGCTCCTCGCCGAGCAGCACTACGAGACCGTGCGCGCTCTCGCCGAGCCGCTCGGTGTCCCGGTCGGGATGCTGACCGGCGCGGTCAAGGGCCGCGAGCGGCGCGCGGTGGTGGGCGCGCTCGCGAACGGCCGCCTGGCGCTCGTCGTCGGCACGCACGCCCTCATCCAGGAGGGGGTCGACTTCCACCGTCTCGGTCTCGCCGTGGTCGACGAGCAGCATCGCTTCGGCGTGCTCCAGCGCGCGGCGCTGCAGCGCCAGGCGGGCGATGCCGGCGGTCTCGACGTCCTCGTGATGAGCGCGACGCCCATTCCCCGCACGCTGGCGCTGACACTCTACGGCGACCTCGCGGTCTCGACCCTGGACGAGCTGCCGCCGGGCCGGACGCCGATCCGCACCGAGCTCGCCCGCGAGCGCGGGCGCGACCGCATGTACGCGCGCATCCACGAGGAGGTTGGCGCCGGGCGGCAGGCGTACGTCGTCTATCCGCTCGTCGAGGAGACCGAGACGTCGTCGCTCAAGGCGGCCACCACCATGGTGCGCGAGCTCGCGGCGGGACCGCTCGCCGGCCTCCGCCTCGACGTCGTCCACGGCCGCATGAAGCCGGACGAGAAGGACGCCGTCATGCGGCGCTTCAAGCGGCAGGAGTTCGACGTGCTCGTGTCGACGACGGTCATCGAGGTCGGCATCGACGTGCCGAACGCGACCGTCATCGTGATCGAGCACGCGGAGCGATTCGGACTCGCGCAGCTCCACCAGCTCCGCGGTCGCGTCGGACGCGGCACGCACCCGGGCTACTGCTTCCTCGCCGTGCCAGGGTGGATGGCCGAGGAGACGTATCAGCGCCTGGTCGTGCTCGAGCGCACGACCGACGGCTTCGCGATCGCCGAGGCGGATCTCGTGCAGCGCGGCCCGGGCGACTTCCTCGGCACACGGCAGGCCGGGCTCCCGCCGTTGCGGGTCGCGAACCTCGTCCGCGACACGAGTCTCCTCACTGCGGCGCGGGACGAGGCCGCGCGGTGGCTCGAGGGCGACCCGGACCTCAGTCGTCCCGAGTCGGCGGTCGTCCGGGCCGTGCTCCGCCATCGGTGGCACGGTCGACTCGAGCTCGCGCGCGTGGGGTGAAGGGTGGGCGCTGGGGTGGCAAGCCACGGGCCCGCAGGCTAGAGAGGCCCGCCATGTCGATGTCGATGCCTCGTCATTCGCTGCTCCTCGTCGCCGTGGTGCTGGCCGCCGCCTGCGGCGGCTCCGAGGCGCCGCCGGCGGCACCGGCGAAGAGCGCCGCAACGTCCCCGGCGGCGGCGCCTGTCGCGGGCGGCCGCACCATCAGCGACTCGGCGAAAGCCGCCATGAAGGAGGCCCTCGGGGTGGAGCAGACGAAGAAGCGCGCCTGGCTCTACAGCCAGCCGGGCAATCCCGAGGTGGCCGCGCTCGTCACCAGCATCCAGGACGTCTTCCGCGACTCGGGCTGGGAGGTCACGGGCGAGACCGCGAGCGGCATCTCGCTCAAGCCGGGCGTCATGACCCTCATCGCCGAGGAGCAGTACCCGCCGTACGTCGAGGCGGTGGTGAAGGCCCTCGAGGCGAGCGGCCTCGACGCCAAATCGGCGTCGGGCTACCGCGCCTACTACGCAGAGAAGCGGAAGGAGAATCCCAACTGGCCCGGCATTCCGCTGAAGGACGATCAGGACTTCGTGATCGTCATCGGCCCGAAGCCGGCGGGGTGAGCCTTCGGCCGAGCCGGCGGCCTCCTAGTAGAAGAGCCCCGTCAGGAAGCACATCTCGTCCTCGGCGCTGTTGCCGAAGGTGACGGGGATCTCGGCGCCGGGAACGCAGGTCGTGTCGTGCGCGGCGTCGCCGCAGTGGCGGACGACGCGCGTGACGCCGTTGTCGTGCACGCACTCGTAGTCGAGGTAGTCGCCCGGTGCGAGCACGAACGGCGGATCGAGCAGCGACAGCGCGGGGTGCGCCCAGTCGTCGTTCTGGAAGAAGAGGGAGCCGTCCGACTTCCACACCTTCGTGCGGAGCCCGCGATGGTGCATGTGCGTCGAGAGCTGGAAGATCGAGAGCGGGGCGCCGGTCGTGTTCGTGAAGCGCGTCTTCAGCGTCGCCTGCTGGCGCGGCGGGACGTTGATGCTGAAGGGCGTGACGCCGTTCAGGTTCGCCGTCAGCGAGAGGAGCGTGTCGGCCACGTGCTCGACCGGACCGTCGACCGGCCGCAGGTTCACCCACACCTTGATCTGAATCGGCTCCTCGAACTCGTTGTAGTAGTGCGCGTTGAGGCCGAGGTATGCGCCGCCCTTCACGATCTTTCCGACGCCGCGCGGATACGCGTCGACGAAATACGGTGCCTCGGGAGCGCCCGAGATCGAGATGCCGAAGCGCGCCCCGGAGGCGATGCAGGCGATGTCGCCCGGGACGAACCGGTCCGTCACCGGGTCGGCGTTCCCCATGTGCTCCCAGACGGCGAAGTGGTGCGTCCCCGGGTTGAGCGAGTACTCCCAGCTCCCGACCGCGAGATCCGGTCCGTCGGGAACCTTCACCCACATGCAGCCCTCGACTTCGTCGCCGGGGGCGAGGGTCGGCCCGTCGAGGACGAGCTGCAGGCCGCCGGGCGGTGGATCGAGGGCGGTCGACGGCTCGTAGCGACGCAGCGGCGGACACGGCGCGCCGGCGACCTTTCCGGTGCGCGGCGCGCCGGCGTCGATCCACGCGCGGACGAGGTCGAGCTCGATCGCGGAGATGGTCTTGCGGCCGAACGGCATCGGCTCGCCCTCGCCGGCGGCGAGCGCGCCGGTGAGCTTCTGTACGAGGAAGCTCGAGCCGGCGTCCCCGGGCACCACGCGCAGTTTGCCGGCGGCGGCTGCCGCTTCGTTCGTGGCCGCGGCGCCGACGAGGTCGTCGTAGGCACGCCCGGCCTGCAGGTCGAGGCCGCCCTCGGCACCCGCGCCGTGGCAGGTCGTGACGCGGCAGCCGCTCGGCCCGAGGACGCGGCGCTGGATCAGCTCGAAGGTGTCGCTGGCGGCACAGTCGGCCGCGTTGCCCTTGGGACGGCTCGCACGGAACTGCCGGTTCACCTTGCGGGCGCGCAGCCGGCCGCGGAGGTCGTCGAAGTCGCCGCCGCTGAATCGCACGCTGAGCCGCACCTTGCCATGCATGCCCGCGCAGGCGGACCAGCTCGCGGAGAGCACGATGCTCTTCTTCGTCTTCTTCGGGAGCGCGTGGGTGGGGCTGCATTCGCTCGCGCCGTCCGAGAGCATGAGGTTGTTGCTCATGACGGTGACCGTGAGGCTCGCGCCGTCTTCCTCGAAGCTGCCGGTGAGGCGGGCCCAGGTGGCGGGATCGAGCTTTGCCTCCTTGGCTCGCGCGGCAGCGCCGGGAAGCAGGACGAGGATCGCCGCCAGCATCGCCAGGGCCCGCATGCGACGACCTTACGCAAATCGACGGCGCGTCCGCAAGGACGCGACGCTCCCCGTGGACGAGCCCTACCGGGGTTCCTGCTGGGTCATGCAGTGGATCGTCCCGAGCCCGAGGACGAGGTCGACCGCGTGGATGCCGACCACCCGGCGGCTCGGGAAGAGGTCGGCGAGCGTCGCGAGGGCGCGGCGGTCGGCCGGATCGTTGAAGGTCGGGACCAGCACCGCCTCGTTGCCGACGTAGAAGTTCGCGTAGCTCGCGGGCAGACGCTCGCCGTCGAACCGGACCGCCGCCGGCATCGGCAGCGTCACGACGCGGAGCGGCCGCCCGTCCTGGTCGGTCGCGCGCGCGAGACGGGCATGGTTCTCGTGCAGCCGCGCGTGATTCTCGTCGCTGGGGTCGTCGGTCATGACGAGGGCCACCGTCGCCGGGTCGACGAAGCGCGCGAGGTCGTCGACGTGGCCGTGCGTGTCGTCGCCCGCGATGCCCTCGCCGAGCCAGACGACGTGCCGGGCGCCGAGCCAGTCGCGGAGCGCGCGCTCGGTGGCCTCGCGCCCGAGGCCGGGATTGCGCGCCTGCACCGACGACAGCAGACACTCCTCGGTCACGAGCATCGTGCCCCGCCCGTTCGAGTCGACGGCGCCGCCCTCGAGGACGAGGCGCCGCGTCCGCCCGCCGATCTCGGCCACCGGCGTGAACAGGCGCCGCCGCGCCCACCGGGCGACCGTCGGCGGAACCTTCTGGTCGCGCTTGTGGTTCGGATACTTCGCCCAGCCGTTGAAGCGCCAGCCGGTCGCCGCCACCTCGCCGGCGTCGTTGCGCACGAAGATCGGACAGGAGTCGCGCGTCCACGAGCGATCGGTCGGGACGCGAAAGCACTCGACGCGCTCCTTCGCGACGCCGATGCGCTCGCACATGCCGTACACCTGACGCTGCGCCGCCTCGCTCTCGACGAGGACCCGCACGAGCTCGCCGGGCGCGAGGTGACGGATCACCTCGCCGTACACCCAGCGAACCGCTTCGAGTTTTCCGGGACCCGGCCAGTCGGAGCGCTCGTGCGGCCACGCGATCCACGTCGCCAGGTGCGGCTCCCACTCGGCGGGCATGCGGTAGCCGAGCGCGGCGGGCGTCCCGGCGGCGGCCGGACCGCTCATCGATCGAGCAGGCGCTGCGTGATGGCGCCGTAGGCGTCGATGCGGCGATCGCGCAGGAAGGGCCAGCTCCGGCGCACGTCCTCCTGGTGCTGGCGATCGCACTCGACGACGAGGACCGCCTCGGCGTCGCGCGGCGCCTCGGCGACGACCACGCCGAACGGATCGCACACGAAGGACGCGCCCCAGAACTCGAGGCCCGCGTCGGCGGCGCCCTCGTGTCCGACGCGGTTCACCGCCGCCACGTACACGCCGTTCGCGATCGCGTGCGAGCGCTGGATCGTCTGCCACGCGGCCACCTGGCGCTCGCCGTACTCGACCTTCTCGCTCGGGTGCCAGCCGATGGCCGTCGGGTAGAAGAGGACGTCGGCGCCGGCGAGGGCCGTGAGGCGCGCCCCCTCCGGATACCACTGGTCCCAGCACACGAGCGCGCCCACCGGCCCCACCTTGGTGTCGAAGGCGGCGAAGCCGAGGTCCCCCGGCGTGAAATAGAACTTCTCGTAGTAGAGGGGGTCGTCCGGGATGTGCATCTTGCGGTAGCGACCGGCGATCCGCCCGTCGGCGTCCAGGATCACGGCCGTGTTGTGGTACACGCCGGCCGCGCGCCGCTCGAAGAGCGAGACGACCAGGACGACGCCCAGCTCCTTCGCCAGCGCGGCCATCCGGTCGGTCGTCGGCCCGGGGATGGGCTCGGCCAGGTCGAAGAGCGCCGCGTCCTCGCGCTGGCAGAAGTACTGCGTGCGGAAGAGCTCCGGCAGGCAGACGATCCCGGCGCCGCGTCCGGCCGCCTCGCGCACTCCGGCGACGGCGCGCTCGACGTTGGCGGCGGGATCGGTCCCGCAGCGCATCTGCACCAGGCCGAGGCGGAAGCGGGTCGGCGGCGTCATGCGCGGAAGGTGCCGATCCGTGCCCGGGGTGTCAACGCGCGCGCCCCTGGCCAGGCGCGACGCGGCCGACTAGAGTCCGTCCCGATGGATCTCTCCTACACGCCGGAAGAAGAAGCGTTTCGCGCCCGGGTTCGGAAATGGCTCGAGGAAAACGTGCCGGACACGTCGAAGGGCTACGACCTGGAGCAGATGAAGGCGTGGCAGCGGCGCCTGCACGCGGCCGGGTTCCTCGCCGTCGCGTGGCCGAAGGAGTACGGCGGCGCCGGCCTCTCCATCATGGAGCAGGCGATCTTGAACGAGGAGATGGCGCGGGTGCGCGCGCCCGGCGTGATCAACGTGATGGCGATCAGCTGGGTCGGCCCCGGCATCATGCGCTATGGCACCGACGAGCAGAAGAAGCGCTTCGTGCCCAAGATCCTCACCGCCGAGGAGATCTGGGCGACGGGCTACTCGGAGCCGTCGTCCGGCTCGGACATGGCGGCGGCCAAGACGCGCGCCGAGCGACAGGGCGACCACTACGTCGTGAACGGTCAGAAGATCTGGACGACGCTCGCGCACATCTCGGACTGGTACTGGGTGCTCGTGCGCACGAACCCCGAGGGACCGAAGTGGGCGGGCCTCTCGCTCCTCCTGATCGACATGAAGAGCCCCGGCATCGACATCCGTCCCATCCGCCAGATCGACGGCGGCTCCGAGTTCAACGAGGTCTTCATGACCGACGTGAAGGTTCCCGTCGCGAACCTCCTCGGCAAGGAAGGGCAGGGCTGGGAGATCGTGTCGACGGCGCTCGTGAACGAGCGCTCGGGGATCGCCGCCGGCGTCCGCTGTGATCAGACGCTCGACTGGCTCCGCGCGACGGCGCGCGACCAGGGCAAGGCGAAGGATCCCGTCGTGCGCCAGCAGCTCGCCGGGCTGGCGATCAAGGGCATGGTCATGCGTTGCGCGGGCCTGCGGGGTCTCAGCGATTCCCTCAAGAACCGGATGAACCCGCATCTCTCGGCCGCGATGAAGCTCATGGCGACGACGCTCTCGCAGCAGTACTCCGAGACGGCCATGGACATCCTCGGCCCGCACGCGCAGCTCATGAACGACAAGCACGCGCCGTTCGACGGCCGATGGTCGCGCCAGTACCTCTACGACCGCTCGATGACGATCGCGGGCGGGACGACCGAGGTGCAGCGCAACATCGTCGCGCAGCGGATCCTCGGGCTGCCGAGGAACTAGGACCGCCGGCGTCGCGTCGGGGCCGCGCGGTCGGGGGCGAGCCTACGGCTTCGGCTTCGCCGCGCGACGACACATACGTCGCGTCACGGCCCGACGCGGCGTCGCGCCGCTGCGCAGGCGCCTCCGCCTCGCCCCCGACCGCGCGACCTGCGCGCGACGCCGGCGGCCCGCTCGTTCGCGGCTAGCTGTGGTGGTCGCGTGGCAGGTGCGGCAGCTCGTCGTCGAGATGTAGCCAGGAGAGGGCACTCGACGTCCAGATGTGGTCGTCGGGCGGCATCGCCTCCGGGTCGTCCATGCTGGCGACGGTGACGTCGATCCAGGCGGGATCGTCGGTCGTGAAGAAGGTGAGCGGGGTGCCGCAGGCGTTGCAGAAGGTGCGCGTGACGGGTGGCGTCGAATGGAGCTCGGCGGGCGTTCCGCGAACGAAGCGGACCGCGTCCCGCGCGTAGGTCGCCCAGGTGACCACCGGGGCGCCGGCAGCGCGACGGCACATGCTGCAGTGGCAGTGGGACACCTCGCGCGGGCGGGCGTGGACCTCGTAGCGGACCGCGCCGCAGAAGCAGCCGCCGGCGACGGTGTCGGGGCGCTCCGGCATCGTCGTCGGAGGCGCGTCGAAGCGCTTCACCCAGTGCTGGCGCTCCATGGGGCGGAACCCGTGGCGAGCGTAGAGCGACGCCACCCGCTCGTGGCCGCGCTCGATCTCGAGATCGACGGCGATCGCGCCCTCGGCGCGAGCGACGTCGAGCGCGGTCCCGAGGAGTCGGGTGCCGGTCCCGTGCTCGCGCGCGTCCGGGACGACGTACAGCTCTTCGAGCCACGCGGCCTTTCCTCCGTGCTCGATCGGCTGCGAGAAGGCGAGCGCGGCGACGCCGACCGGGCGATTCCCGTCGAGCGCCAGGAGCAGGCGGGCGCGGCGCGGCCGGGCGAGCAGGGCGTCGACCGTGCGGGCGACCTCCGCCTCGGGCGTCGGAATCTGGTGGTCGCGGAGCTGCGCGACGAGGAGTGCCAGCACGGCGTCGCGATCCGCGGCCGTCGCGACGCGGATGTCGAGCGGGGTCCGCATCGCCCTTCGATGCCGCGGTCGGGCCGGCGGTTACACCCTAGTGTCCGGAGTCCGAAGTCCGTCACCAAATCTCGGGCGGTCTCTCGGCCCCTGGCTGCGTTGCTTCTCCTCGGAATAGCTCCAGCTATTCCTCGTCGTCGCGCCTTGCCAGGGACCGAGACCCCGCCCGATCTTTGGCAACGGATTTCGGGCTCAGGACACTAGTGTCCGAAGGCCAGGTTCACGATCAGCCCGAGTACGAACAGGCCGCCGGCGAGGCGATTGTGGTAGAAGGCGATCGACACGTACCAGAGCGGCCACAGGAAATAGCCGGGCGGCGCGCTCGCGGGCTTGGGCTCGCGGTAGCGCTTCAACACCTCGATGAGGCGCGGGATCGCGAAGGCGACCAGCAGGACGCCCCAGCCGAGGTCGCCGCGCAGCACGAGCAGCGCGACGATCGGGTAGAAGGCGATCATGAGGATCTCGTTCAGACGCAGCGAGGTCTGCTTGCCGAGGATCACCGGCAGCGTGTGGATGCCCTTCGCGCTGTCCTGGTCGTACTTGTCGATGTGCTTGCCGATGAGGACGGTCGTGACGGTGATCGCGTAGGGCAGCGTCGCGAGCCAGACCCACGACGGGATCTCGCCTGCGGTCACGAAGTACGTGCCGCCGATCATGAGCGGTCCCCACACGATCGCCACACCGGGCTCGCCCAGGCCGTGATGCTTCAGCTTGAGGGGCGGTGCCACGTAGAAGACGCTGATGAAGAGGCCCGCGAGCGCGAACGCGACGACCGGCCAGCCACGTGCCGCGGTCAGCACGCACATGATGACGAGGTCGGCGAGGTTCACGGCGGCGATCGCCGCGATGAGACCCTTCTTCGAGATGAGCCCCGACAGGATCGGGTGCGGCGCGTAGAGCGCGCGCGTGTACTCGGCCGTGTCGACCCCGCCCGCGGTGTCGAAGTAGTCGTTGATCATGTTGTTCGCCGCGTGCGCGAGGACGAGCCCCAGGCAGGCGAGGGCGCACAGGCCCCAGCGCGGATGCGCGGCCGTGGCGCCGGCGAGGAGGCCGCCGATCAATCCCGACGTGAGCGTCATCGAGAAGACGCACGCGCGGACGATGAGCAGCCACTTCGAGACGCCGTCGATCGCGCGGCCCTTCGGCAGGTTTCCCTGCATGAGGGCGTGGCGCCAGTTGTCGACCAGCTCGCCGAAGGAGGGGGTTCCGACCGCCTGCGGAGCGGTCTCGACGCGTTCCGCCATGACCCTCGTTTAGGCGCTCGCCCGCGCGGACGCAACCGGCTCGGCGTCAGTCGTCGAATCGCAGCAGCGAATGGGCGAGGTACATCTCCGGACCGCGCAGATCCCGCCCCGAGAAGTGCATTGGATCCTTCGCCGTCGCGAGCATCGCGCACACGCGGCCCGGGTTCTCGACCGGCAGCGCCTTCGACGCATCGAAGCCGAACTCGCCCAGCTCGACCGCCATGCGCTCGGTGCCGACGAACCCCGGCATGAGGCCGATGACGGCGACGTTGTATTGCCGGAGCTCCTTCGCGAGACCGGCGATCATGCGGCTGAACGCCGCCTTCGTGATCGAGTAGCCGAGTCCCCAGCCGCCCTTGCCGATCGGTTGCGGCGTCTCGGTCTGTCCGGCGCTGGACGTGATGTTGATGACGATGCCGGCACCCTGCCGCTTCCAGATCGGGAGGCAGAGCTTGATCAGCGCGAGCGGCGCGAACACGTTGCACAGGAACATCTGCTCGATCAGCTCGAGCGGCGTGTCCTCGAAGGGGTCCATGTGGCCGGGCCCGATGTAGCGCCCGTTGTTCACGAGCACGTCGAGCCGCCCGAAGCGCTGCATCGCGGACTCGACGGCCGGCGCCCAGTCCTCGCGCTGCGCCAGGTCGAGCTTCACGACGTGGGCCTGGACCCCGAGCGCGCGCACCTCGGCCGCCGTCTGCTCGAGGCTGCCGGGCAGGGGGGCGTCGGTCGACTTCTTCACCGTGGGCGAGTGCTCGTAGCGCTCGGCGCCGGTGACGGTCCGCGCCGTCAGCACGAGATCGAAGCCGCGCTTCGCGAGCTCCAAGGCGCAGCCGCGGCCGATGCCGCGCGACGCGCCGGTGATGAACGCCACCCTGCGTGTGTCAGCCACGTGGTCCCCCTGTCGCCGTCGCCTCTTCCCAGGCGTGGCCGATGACCGGCGCATCGCTCAGCGACCCGCGAAGCGCGGCGGCCGGCGCTCGATGAACGAGGCCATGCCCTCCTGAAAGTCCTGCGAGCGGAAGAGCAGCATCAGCTGCATCAAGACGTGGTGGCTGTGGCCCTCGAAGTCGGTGCCGAGGCCGTGGCGATAGAGGCGCTTCATCGCCTTCACGGCGAGCGGCGCGTTGGCCGCGATCTTCTCGGCCCAGCGGAGCGCCTCGGGCAGCACGGCGTCGTCGGGGAGGACGCGGTTCACGAGGCCCAGCTCGAGCGCGCGATCCGACGGCAGGTCCTCGCCCAGGAAGCCGATCTCGCACGCCTTCGCCCAGCCGACCAGGCGCGGCAGGTACCACGTGCCGCCGCTCTCCGGCACGATGCCGCGCTTGGCGAAGCTCGGCGCCAGCTTCGCGCCGGCGGCCATGAGACGGATGTCGCAGCCGAGCGCCAGGTCGAGGCCGTAGCCCGCGGCGGCGCCATTGATGGCGCAGATGACCGGCGTGTCGAGCTGCTGCAGCACGACGGTCGGGAGATCGCGCGTGCCCATGTGGCCGACGCCGCCTCCGCCAGCGAGCGCGCCCCCGATGCCGCGCCCTTCGGCGGCCTCCTTGAGGTCGAGCCCGCTGCAGAACCCGCGCCCGGCGCCCGTGACGATGATCACGCGGACGTCGGGATCGGCCTCGGCGTCCTTCAGCGCCTGCGTCAGCCCCTCGAGCATGGCGAAGGTGATCGCGTTCAGGCGCTCGGGGCGGTTCAAGGTGACGAGCGTCGTGTGCTCCCGTTTCTCGACCAGGAGGTCCGGCATGCCTGGTCACTCGCACGCCCGCGGGGAGGGAAGCAACCGCGCGCGCGTTGCTGCCGGCCGCCGTACCGGTTACGGGAACTGGGCGTGCCGGCCGTTCCCTATCGCGATCTCGACGCCGTCTTCCTCGACCTGGGCAACACCCTGGTGACGATGGATCGCGCGCTCCTGTGCCGCGTGCTCGCCGACGACGGCATCGTCGTCTCGCCCGAGGCGGTCGATCGCGCCGAGGCGGCGGCGCGTCCCACGCTCTCGTGCTGGATCGCGAGCGCGCCGCCGAGCGAGGCCGGCCGCACGTTCGTCGTCTACGTGCAGACGCTGCTCGACGGCCTCGGCATCGAGGATCCGGACGCCGAGCGTGCGGGGCGTCTCGTCCTGCGGGTGCGCGCGACGATCCCGACCCAGCGCCTGTGGTCGCAGGTGCTGCCGGGCGTGCCGGCGGCGCTCGCGCGGCTTCGTGCCGCGGGGCTGCGCCTCGTCGTCGTCAGCAACTCGGACGGGACCGCGGAGGCCGGCGTGGCGGCGGCGGGATTGCGCAACCTCGTCGACGGCGTCGTCGATTCGCACGTCGTCGGGGTCGAGAAGCCCGACCCGCGCATCTTCGATCCGGCCCTGGCCCTGGCCGCGTGTGCGCCGGAGCGCGCGCTGCACGTGGGGGACCTGCACGCGGTCGACGTCATCGGCGCGCGGGCCGCCGGCCTGCACGCGGCGTTGCTCGACCCGTACGGCGACTGGCCGACGGCCGACTGCGATCGCTTCGCGGATCTCACGGCGCTCGCCGCGCACGTCGCGCACGCACGGCGATGACCCCGGCGGAGGCGAACCGCCCGCGCTGGCGTGGCGGCGCCGGCTTCTTCGAGATCTGGTTCCTGGTCGTCTTCGATCCGGCCGCGCCACGCGCGTGGTGGTTTCGGTGGACGACCTTCGCGCCGCGTGTGGGAGCGCCGCGCGGAACGATCTGGGCGGCGGCGTTCGAAGAAGGACGGGAGGCCATCTTCGGCAAGGCGTTCGTCCCGCGTGCGGAGATCGAGGTCGCGGTTGCAGCGCTCGGCGATGGCTCGTGTCGGGGCGAGGTCGCGCTCGATGCGACGCCGATCGCGTGGGACCTCCGCTTCGAGCCGGCGACCCGCGTCGCGGCGCGGGGGCCCGCCTGGCTCGGTCGCCTGCCGGCGCCGACCCACGTGGCGCACGTGCATCAGGAGGTCGTGTTCGCCGGCACCGTTCGGGTTGGCGATCGCGAGCACGTGGTCGCGCGGGCGCGCGGTGCGCAGAAGCACATCTGGGGAACCCGGCGCGTGGAGGAGCTCTTCTGGATCTACGCGCCGGCGCTCGATGGAGGGGGCGCCTTCGAGGCCTCGAGCGTGCGCGTGAAGCGTGGGAGCGGACCAGCGCTCGCGCCGGTATGGCTCCACGATGGGGCGAGCGAGCATGCGTGGTGGGGTGTTCCCGCAGTGTTCCGCAATCGAGTGGAGCCCGAGGGACCCGGAGCGCTCCGGCTCTCGGCGGCGTCGACGTGGGCCCACGTCCACGGCGTCGCCCGCTGCGATCCTCGCACGCTCGCGGGCTACGTCTATCGCGATCCCGCGGGGTGGGACGTGCACGTGGCGCAGAGCGACGTCGCGCGGATCGACCTGACGTTGCGGACTCGGTCGTATCCATGGAGCTCCTGGGGAGCGCCGCGGCGCTTCACCGGGCGCGGCGCCGTCGAGCTCCACCATCCCGAGCCGCTGCCGGGGGTGCGCTACGTCGCGTGGGACGATACGGTCGCGAAGGAGGTGCGAGCATGAAGACGAGTGACGTCACCTTCACGCGCGCCGGCGACACGCTGAAGGCGTACGCAGCGTGGCCCGCCGGCGCGGGCAAGCGGCCCGGCCTCGTCCTCATACCGGACGTGCGGGGGCTCTCGGAGCACTATCGCGACGTCGCGCGCCGCTTCGCCGGCGAAGGCTACGTGACGCTCGCCGTCGACCTCTACAGCCGCGAGGGCACGCCGGAGTTCGCGGACATGCCCGCGGTGTTCCGCTGGATGCGCCAGCTCCCGGACACGCGCGTCCTGTCCGACCTCGGGTCCGCGGTCGGCTATCTCGCCGGCCGTCCGGAGGTGGACGCGGCCGCCGTCGGGATCACCGGCTGGTGCATGGGCGGCCAGTACGCGCTCATGGCGGCGTGCGTGGTGCCGGGCATCGCGGCCTGCGTGTCGTGGTACGGCATGCTGCGCTACGCCGAGAAGGACGCGGTGAAGCCCGCGAGCCCCCTCGACCTGGCGCCGGAGCTCGGCTGCCCGTACCTGGGGCTCTTCGGCGAGGAGGACGCGATCATCCCGCTCGCCGACGTCGAGGAGCTGCGCGCGATCCTCGGCCGCGAGGGGAAGCGCTTCGAGATCGTGACCTATCCCGGCGCGGGCCACGCCTTCTTCAACGACACGCGGCAGGATGCGTATCGACCAGAAGCGGCGAAGGACGCCTGGGGTCGCGCGCTCAAGTTCTTCGCGGCGCGTCTGCGGGTCCGGTGACGAGGGGCGCGTAGATTTCGAGCGGCGTCGCCTTCCCCTTCACGGCGATCGGGCCGAGCGGCCGGAACGCGTATCCGTCGCCCACCGCGTCGCGCGTATCGGCCGACACCAGGATCGGCGCGTCGTGGACCTTGGTCAGCTGCTCCAGCCGGGCGGCGACGTTCACGGTGTCACCGATGGCAGTGTACTCGCGACGGCTGGGCGCGCCCACGTCGCCGAGGACGGCCGGCCCGGTGTGGAGGCCGATCCCCATCCGCAGCATGGCTTCGCCGCGCTCGGCGCGCTCGCGATTGAGCGTCGCGAGCGCCGCCTGCATGGCGATCGCACAAGCGAGCGCGTCGCGCGCGTGCGCTTCGTGCGCCACCGGCGCGCCGAAGTACGCCATCAGCCCGTCGCCGAGATACTTGTCCAGCGTGCCGCCGTGCGCGAACAGGACGTCGACCATCCGCGCGTGGAACGCGTTCAGCAGCGTCACCACGTCCGGTGCGGGCAGGGTGCTGCTCATCGCGGTGAAGTCGCGCAGGTCGGCGAAGAGCACGGTCACGTCGCGGACTTCGCTGGTCAGCTCACGATCGCCGCGGGCCTCCAGATGTCGTGCGACCTCCGGCGAGAAGTAGCGTCGGAGGCGCTCGCGCCGGTACTGCTCGCCGGCGACGCCGTGGACGAGCTCGATGGTGCGATCGACCATGTAGACTGCCGACACCGCGACGCCGAACAGCACCAAGAGAACGCTCACGACGAGGGCCGGCTGGACGCGCGCCATGACGAGCAGGACGGTCTCGAGGATCGCCCCGGTGAGGAGCGCGAGGAGGATCCGCCGCCGCACGAGCGAGAACGCGGCGGCGAGCGTCAGGAGCCCGAAATACGTGACGCCGAAGACGGCCGAGGTGCGGTCGAAGTGCCGGCTCAGCTGGCTCAGCTGGATGAGGAACGCCGCCGGCATGTCGATCAGGCAGACGTCGAGCCCGACCAGGCGCGCCGCCTGGTCCGATCGCCGGCTCCACCAGAAGACGACCGCCGACACCGCGAGGTACGCCGCGAAGAGCGGAACGCTGCCCTGATACGGCTGCGCCTCCGGTGCGAAGACCGGCATCGCCCAGTTGAAGAGGAAGGCGACCGAGATTCCGATGAAGCGGATGCGGGCGACGAGGCGGCTGCTGCGCAGCCGCTCGGCGGCCAGGGCGCGCGCCGACGCTTCGCGCGCGGGGTCGATGGCGTCCACCTCCCGCCCGTGTAGGTCAGCGATGCCCGCGCTGACAAGCGCGGAGTCAGCTGCAGTGCAGCGCTGCGCGGAGGGCGCGGACATCGCGAGGTACCACAAGCGGTCGCGGGCGCGATAGGTCGCCGGAAGTTTGACGCTCGAAATGGCCTGCCCTACAAGAGGCGGGTGGAATTTCCCCGCATCAAGCGCCTGCCGCCGTACGTCTTCAACGTCGTCGGCGAGCTGAAGCACGCCGCCCGGCGCGCCGGTGAGGACATCATCGACCTGTCCATGGGAAATCCCGACGGCCCGACGCCCCCGCACGTGGTACAGAGCCTGGTCGAGTCGGCGCAGAAGCCGCAGAACCACCGCTACTCGGTGTCGCGCGGCATCTACAAGCTGCGGCTCGCCATCTGCGACTGGTACCGGCAGCGTTACGACGTCGCGCTCGATCCCGATCGCGAGGCGATCGTCACCATCGGGTCGAAGGAGGGCATCGGCCACCTCGCGCTCGCGATGCTCGGCCCCGGCGACGTGGTCTTCTGTCCCAGCCCGACGTATCCGATCCATCAGTACTCGGTCATCATCGCCGGCGGCGACCTCCGCTCGATTCCGCTCGTGCCCGGCGGCGACTTCCTGGGTGCGCTCGAAGAGGCGATGCGCACCACCTGGCCGAAGCCGAAGCTCATGATCCTCAACTTCCCGGCCAATCCCACGACCGAGGTCGTCGATCTCGCTTTCTTCGAGAAGATCGTCGCCTTCGCGCGCGAGCACGAATGCCTGGTGGTCCACGACCTCGCGTACGCCGACCTCTGCTTCGACGGCTACCGGGCCCCCTCGTTCATGCAGGTGGCGGGCGCGAAGGACGTCGGCGTCGAGTTCTTCACCCTCTCCAAGAGCTACAACATGCCCGGGTGGCGGATCGGGTTCGCCGTCGGCAACCCCGAGATGATCGCGGCGCTCGCCCGCATCAAGAGCTACCTCGACTACGGCACGTTCCAGCCGCTCCAGATCGCGGCCTGGCACGCGCTCACCGGCCCGCAGCATTACGTCGACGAGATCCGCGAGACGTATCGCAGCCGGCGCGACGTCCTGTGCGACGGCTTCGACCGCATCGGCTGGCACGTCGCGAAGCCCAAGGCGACGATGTTCGTGTGGGCCGAGATCCCGGACGAGTGGAAGCACCTGGGGTCGCTCGAGTTCGCGAAGTTCCTGCTCCGCGAGGGCAAGGTGGCGGTGTCGCCCGGCATCGGCTTCGGCGAATACGGCGATCACTACGTGCGCTTCGCGCTGATCGAGAACGAGCACCGTACCCGGCAGGCCGTGCGCGGCATCCGCAAGGCGTTCGCCGACGCACGCGTGCCCAAGGTCCGCCAGGTCGGCTGAGCGTCGTGGTGCGTCGATCCGCGCCCACAGGCGCACGAGCGCGGGGGGGACGTGTCGGGCGCGCGACCGGCGGCGCGCCCGTGCGCGTGGGGCTCCTCGGCTTCGGCACGATCGGCACCGGCGTCGTGAAGCTCCTGCGCGCGCATCGGGCGGAGATCACGCAGCGCGCCGGCCGCCCGATCGACGTGGTCGCGATCGCGGATCTCGACACGAAGACCGACCGCGGCATCCCCGTGGCGCCCGCCCGGCTCACGCCCGACGCGATGGCGGTGCTGACCGACCCCTCGATCGAGATGGTGATCGAGCTGATCGGCGGCTACGAGCCGGCGCGCCGCTTCGTGCTGGCGGCGATCGCCCACGGCAAGGACGTCGTCACCGCGAACAAGGCCCTCCTCGCCGTCCACGGCGAGGAGATCGTCGCCGCCGCCGAGAAGAAGGGCGTCCGGGTCGGCTTCGAGGCGAGCGTCGGCGGCGGCATCCCGATCCTGCGCACCCTCAAGGAGGGGCTCGTCGGCGATCGCACCGCGGCGGTCTACGGCATCGTCAACGGGACCTGCAATCACATCCTCACCACCATGACGCGCGAGGGGCGCAGCTTCGAGGACGTGCTGGCCGACGCGCAACGGCTGGGTCTGGCCGAGGCGAATCCCGCCACCGACATCGACGGCACCGACTCGGCCCACAAGCTGGCGCTCCTGGCGACGCTCGCCTTCGGCGTCCGCCCGCGCTTCGCCGACATCCCGACCGAGGGCATCCGCCGGGTGGAGGCGATCGACATCGCCTTCGCGCGCGAGCTCGGCTACACGATCAAGCTGCTCGCGATCGCCAAGGACGCCCGCGACGCCTTCGAGGCCCGCGTCCATCCGACCATGATCCCAAACGGCCACCTCCTGGCCGACGTGTCGGGGAACTTCAACGCCATCTTCGTGCGCGGCGCAGCCCTGGGCGCGACCATGTACTACGGGCAGGGGGCGGGCTCGCTCCCGACCGCGACGGCCGTCATTGCGGATCTGGTCGCCGCCACCCGGGACCGGCGCGTCGGCTCGGCGGTGCGCGTGCCCCCGTGGGGCGTTCCGCAGGCGACGCTGCGGTCGCTTCCGGTGCGGCCGCTCGCCCAGCTTGAGAGTGAGCACTACTTGCGCTTCATGGCGATCGACCGCCCGGGCGTCCTGGCGCGCATTGCTGGAGTCTTGGGACGGTTCGATATTAGTATCGCCTCGGTGATCCAGAAGGAGCGGCGGGCGGGGACGACGGTGCCGATCGTGATCCGGACGCATCGGGCGCTCGGCCGGAACCTGGCGAAGGCGCTGCGGGCCATCGATGCGCTCGCGACCGTGCGGGGCAAGCCGGTGGCGATCCCCATCGAGGAGCAGCTCGGGTGACGACCTCGCGCGCCTGGGGTGGTCTCATCGCCCACTACCGGTCGCGGCTCCCGATTCGCGACGGCGATCGGGTCGTGACGCTCTGCGAGGGCAACACGCCGCTCGTGCGCGCCGACCGGCTCGCGCAGAAGATCTGTCCCGGCATCGAGCTGTATCTCAAGTGCGAGGGACAGAACCCGACCGGGTCGTTCAAGGACCGCGGCATGACGGTCGCCGTCACGCGGGCAGTGTCCGAAGGCGCCGAGGCGATCATCTGCGCCTCGACCGGCAACACCTCGGCGTCGGCGGCGGCCTACGCGGCGCGCGCCGGCATCCGTGCCTACGTGGTCGTGCCCGAGGGCAAGATCGCGCTCGGCAAGCTCTCGCAGGCGGTCGTGCACGGCGCGAAGGTGATCCAGATCCAGGGCAACTTCGACCGCGCGCTCGAGCTGGTGCGCGACGCGAAGGAGCGCCATCCGACGCGCCTCGCGCTCGTGAACTCGATCAACCCCGATCGCATCGAGGGCCAGAAGACGGGCGCGTTCGAGATCTGCGACGCGCTCGGCCGCGCGCCGGACTACCACTGCCTGCCGGTCGGCAACGCCGGCAACATCACGGCGTACTGGAAGGGCTACGTGGAGTACCGCGAGCACGGCGTCGTCCCGGCCACGCCCCGCATGATGGGGTTCCAGGCCGCCGGCGCGGCGCCGATCGTGCACGGGGCGCCGGTTCCGGAGCCGAAGACCATCGCGACCGCGATTCGCATCGGCAACCCGGCGAGCTGGCAGGGTGCGACGGGCGCCCGCGACGAGTCCGGCGGCGCCATCGAGGCGATCGACGACGACGGCATCCTCGCGGCCTATCGGCTGCTGGCGCGCACCGAAGGCGTCTTCGCCGAGCCGGCCTCCGCGATCAGCATCGCGGGCGCGCTGCGCCTCGGCTCGAGCGGGCGCCTGCGCAAGGGCGACCTCGTCGTCTGCACGCTCACCGGACACGGGCTCAAGGATCCCGACAACGCGATCGCGAACGCGGACCCGCCGCTCACGATTCCCGCCGACCGGGCCCGGCTCGCGGCGGTGCTCGAGCTGGAGTAGGCAAGCGGCGCGATGAAGTGTGTCGTGGTGCTGGCGTGCGGGCTCGCGGACGAGCCGATCGCCGACCTCGGGGGCCGCACGCCGCTCGAGGCGGCGCGCACGCCGAACCTCGACGCCATGGCGGCGCGCGGCATCCTTGGTCTCACGCGCACGATCCCCCGCCGGATTCCGCCGGGATGCAACGTCGGCGGGCTGTCGGTGCTCGGCTACGATCCGACCCAGTACGGCGTCGGCGCGGCGGCGCTCGAAGCGCTCGGGCTCGGCCTGGCGCTCGCGCCAGACGACATCGCGCTGCGCGCGAACCTGGTCACGATCGAGGTGACCGAGGACGGGACCGAGATCCTGCACGATGCGCTCGGTGGGCGCCTGCCGGCGGCCGAGGCGGCCGAGGTGGCGCGCCATCTCGCGAACTCGCTCGGCGGCGGCGAGATCGAGCTCGTGCCCGGCGTCGGACACCGGCACGTCCTCGTCTGGCACGGCGGCGAGCGCAGCGTGCAGACGGTGTCGCCCTACGAGCTGGTCGACAAGCCGGTCGCCACCGCGCGCCCGACGGGGCCGCGGAGCCAGGCCCTCCTGGCGGTGATGGAGCGATCGCAGGCCGCGCTCGCCTCGCATCCGATCTGTGCGGCCCGGCGGTCGCGGGCGGAACGCGTGCCGACGGCGCTCTGGCCGTGGGAGCCGGCGCGCGTCGGGACGCTGCCGCCGCTGCGCGACACGTTCGGCGTCGACGGGTCGATCGTCGCCGGGGCGCCGCTCGGCCACGGCATCGGCATCGCGGCCGGCCTGGAACCGATCCACGTGCAGGGGGCGACGGCCGATCTCGACACGAACCTCACCGGCAAGGTCGAGGCCGTACTGCGCTCGCTCGGCGAGCGCGACCTCGTGGTGCTCCACGTGGGCGCGGCGGACGTCGCGGGCCACGCCGGCGACGCGCAGCGCAAGATCGGCGCGATCGAGCGTCTCGACGAGCAGGTGATGGGCCCGCTCCTCGAGGGCCTGCGCCGGCGCGAGTCGGATTGGCGCATCCTCATGGCCGTCGACCACGCCACGGCCTGCGCGACGCGCATGCACACGGCCGAGCCGGCGCCGTTCGTCGTCTACACGAGCCGGGACGAAGGGAAGCCGCGCGGGCAGAAGCGCGGCTGCAGCGAGAAGGACGCACGCGAGCAGGGCATCTTCATCCAGGAAGCCCACTCGTTGCTCGAACGCCTGCTGCGTCACTGAGGAGCGATGGATCGCAACCTCGGCATGGACCTGGTGCGCGTCACCGAGGCGGCGGCGTTGGGATCGGCGCGCCACATGGGTCGCGGCGACGACGTGGCGGCGGACAAGGCCGCGATCGAGGCCATGCGGAAGGCGTTCGACACGATCGCGATCGACGGCACGATCGTCATCGGCGAGGGCCCCGAGGACGCGATCCCCATGCTCTACACCGGCGAGAAGGTCGGGACGGGTCAGGGCCCGCGGACCGACGTCGCGCTCGACGCGATCGAGGGCCCGGCGACGTGCGCGACCGGCGGCTACAACGCGCTCGCGGTGATCGCCGTCGCCGACGCCGGCTCCCTGCTCGGTGTCCCCGACACCTACATGGACAAGATCGCCTGCGGTCCCGAGGGTCGCGGCGTCGTCGACCTCGACCGCTCGCCGACCGACAACCTGCGCGCGCTTGCCGACGCGAAGGGCGTCTACGTCGAGGACCTGACCGTGGTCGTGCTCGATCGACCGCGCCACTTGAAGCTGATCGAGGAGATCCGCAAGACCGGCGCCCGCATCAAGCTCATCAGCGACGGCGACGTGTCGGCGGCGCTTGCGACCACGCAGCCCCAGACCGGCATCGACATCATGATGGGCGTCGGCCGCGCGCCGCAGGGCATCCTCGCGGCGGCGGCGCTCAAGTGCCTCGACGGCGAGATGCAGGCGCGCCTGAAGCCCCGCAACGAGACGGAGGCCGGCCAGCTCCGCGCCGCCGGCATCTACGACTTCAGCCGCAAGTATCGTCTGGACGAGCTCGCGAGCGGGAACGTCTTCTTCGCCGCGACCGGCGTCACGCCCGGCGACTATCTCGCCGGCGTCCGTTACGTGAAGGGCGGCGCGATGACGAACTCGGTCATCATGCGCTCGCAGACGAAGACCGTGCGCCTCATGCAGGCGCACCACCGCTTCGATCGCCGACCCGAGTATTAGTTCGCCGACCCAAGACTGCGTCTTGGGTCGGGGGAGGACGCGAGCATGTTGCCGTGGTGGCACGCGCGACCGGCATGTCGCGGCCAGCAAAGCTGGCGCGACACACTGGGTACGCGCCAGGGCACGCGGCCGAGGTTGGGTGCGCGCGTGGGGGCCGGGTGGCCCGCCGCGAGCGCAGCGAGACCCTGAGGTCGCCCGAGCCGGGGTCACGCGCCTGCGTAGCGGGCGTACCTAGTGTGTCGCGCCAGCTTTGCTGGCCGCGACATGCCGGTCGCGCGGCCACGGACGCGACACTCTCGCTTCCTCCCCCGAGCCAAGACGTAGTCTTGGCTCGGCGTCCTAGAGACGGATGGCGGCGGCGCCCCAGGCGAGGCCGCCGCCGACGGCGTTGAGCACGACGACGTCGCCGCGCTTCACGCGTCCGGCGCGCCACGCTTCGTCGAGGGCGACCGGAACCGAGGCCGCCGACGTGTTGCCGTAGCGATCGAGGTTCGCGCACACGCGCTCGGGGGCGATGCCGAGGTGCTCCACCATCGACGCGATGATGCGGGCGTTCGCCTGGTGTGGGATCAAGAGCGCCACGTCCTCGATGCCGAGGCCGGTCTCGCGCAGGAGGTCGCGCGTCACCGTCAGCAGCTCGGTCACGGCGGCGCGAAAGAGCTCCGGGCCCTTCATGCGCATGCAGAGCGCGGCCGGGCGCGGCGCGCCGCCGGTGTCGAACGGGCCGCCGGCGGGCAGCTCCAGCAGGTCCGCCTGCGCGCCGCTGGCTCGCAGGATCACCCGGAGGACGCCGGAGTCTCCCGCTTCGCCGCGCAGGACGACGGCGCCCGCGGCATCGCCGAAGAGCGGCGAACACACGGGATCGTCGCGTCCCGTCATGGCGGCCAAGGCGTCGGCCCCGACGAGGAGCAGCGTGCGCGCGGAGCCGCCGCGCACCATCGCATCGGCGATGCCGAGTCCGTAGACGAACCCCGCGCAGGCCGCGGCGACGTCGAACGCGAAGATCGAGCCCGTTCCGAGCCGCGCCTGGAGCAGGCAGGCGAACGACGGGAACGCGAACTCGGACGACGCGGTCGCGACCACGATGCCGTCGAGGTCCCGGGCGCGCAACCCGGCGGCGTCGAGGGCCGACCGCGAGGCGCGCTCGGCGAGGTCGAGCAGCGTCTCGGATCCGCGCAGCACCTGGCGTGCCTCGACGCCGGTGCGGGAGCGGATCCAACCCGGCGCCAGGCCGAGGCGCTGCTCGATCTCGTCGCTGCCGACGCGCACGCTCGCGGCTGCGGCGCCGCTGCCGAGCAGGCGCGTTCGAAGAGCCGCGTCGGTCACTGGCGCGGCTTACAGCGGGCCCCGCAGCGTTTCAACCTCGGATCCGTCGCAGTCGCGGCGATGTGTCGCGCGGACCTCCCGTGCCGCGCCAGCTTCGCCGGCCGCGGCATGCCGGTCGCGCGTGTCATCGACGTGCCATTCTCGCGTCCTCACCCGAGCGAAGACGTAGTCTTGGCTCGGCGTCCTAGTCGAGGAAGAGGAGGCGGCGATAGATCGCGGCGAGCGCGCCCAGGTCCATGCGCGGCGGGAAGAAGGCGGTCATGATCCCGAGCGCGCAGTAGGCGCCCGTCAGCACCACGCCGGGGATCGCGCGACGCAGGTCGCGCGGCAGCGGGCCCAGGCGGCGCGTGGCGAGGACGCCGGCCGCGTTGATGATGCCCCACAGGAGCCACGGGGCGTACGAGCCGGGCGGGAAGTAGCCGAAGCCGAGCAGCTTCACGCCGCCGGCCAAGTGGTAGACCGCCATGAAGACGAAGACCGCGATGGTGTTCCGCCACTCGGGCCGCCGCTCACCCGAGCGCCGGCGCGGGGCCGCGCCGCCGAGCGGGAGATAGAGGTAGCGGCGCGTCCAGAGGTTCAGCGTCATGTTCCAGCGCCGCCAGAAGTCGGCGACGCCGTAGGAGAGGAAGGGGCGCGCGAGGTTCTCGGGCAACGCGAAGCCGGCGAGGCGGCCGAAGCCGATCCCGCCCTCGGTCCAGGTCGTGAGGCCGAGGTAGATGCACACCCACACGCGAAAGACGTGCGTCCACGCGTCGAGCGGCGTTCCCGCCGCGGCGTGCTCGTAGCCCGTCGATCCCGGCGTGCACACGACGCCGAACGCGAGCGCCATCGCGACGATGCCGACGCCGACGCGGACGAGCCCCCACCACTCGGCGCGCAGGAAGCCGAGCGGGCCGCGCGGCGCGGCGTCGTCCCAGTAGCTGGCGAGGCGGCCGCGGCGGAAGTCGTCGAGCGAGACGAGCGGTCCCGCCATGAAGGCGGGCAGGAAGAACATGAAGTGCAGGAACTCGCCCAGGTCGGACGGATCGCGGTCCGCGCCGGTGCGCCGATCCCAGGCGAAGGCCCACGAGCGCAGCAGGGTGAGGTTGGTCGCGAACGCGACGTACTCGCGGACGCGCCCCTCGTACTGGGGAAGGTGCGGGAGCCACCAGATGGGCGCGACGATCTGGAGCGCGACCAGCGCCGTCACGAGCGCCGTGCCGATCGCTCCGCGCGGGAGCCGCTCGACGGCGACGAACAGCAGGGCCATGTAGGCGACGAGCAGGGCGACGACGAGCGGCGTCGCGAGGACGCTCATGAGCACGACGCTCGCTGCGAGCTGGCCCCAGCGGCGCACGTGCGCGGGCGCGGTGCGCAGCGCGATCGCGACCAGCACGAAGAGCCCGCTGGTCGCGAGGTAGCGGACGAAGAGGCCGGCGCCGCCCTCGGCGAGGAGGGTCATGGCCTGCGTCAGGTGGAAGACGTCCATGCCGCCTAGCGCCCCCCGCCCCCTGGCATGGCGCGGACTCTCCGGACCGCCCGCCCGAAGTCAAGGGCGCGCCGGCGGTTGAAAGGCGCACCATCGAACGTTAGGTGTCGCGCGCGTGGCGGCGGACCTCCAGACGATCGTGAGGAGCCTCATCGCGAAGCACTTCGATCTCGCCGAGGGCGAGGTCGACTTCGCCATGCGCATCGAGGACGCGGGCGACTCGCTCAAGCTGAGCGAGCTCGTGATCGCGCTCGAGCAGCGCCTCGGGATCCGCCTCCCCGACAGCGCGCTCGCGCGGGTGCGCACGCTCGGCGACCTCTGGGAGCTGGTCCAGTCGAAGGTGGGCCCGTCGGGCACCTGACAGCGCACCCGCCGGGGCGCCGGCGTGGTGGAAATGCCGTACCGAAGGGGTTATGCACCGCGGTCGGGCCATGGCGGACTTCGAGAACATCGTCGTCGAGCGGAGCGAGGCCGTCCTCACCCTGCGGGTCTCGCGTCCGAAGGTCCTGAACGCCCTCGACCCCGCGACGCTGCGCGAGATCGCGCGCGTGCTGCGCGACGTGCGCCGGGACGGCGGCGTGCGCGCGCTGGTCGTGACCGGCACCGGCGAGAAGGCCTTCTCGGCGGGCGCCGACATCAAGGTGATGGCGACCATGCCGCCGACCGAGGGGCACCCGTACTCGCGGCTCGGGCACGAGGTACTGGGACGCTTCGAGCAGCTCCCGATCCCGGTCGTCGCCGCGGTCAACGGTGCCGCGCTGGGGGGCGGGCTCGAGCTGGCGCTCGCGTGCGACGTCATCCTGGCCGCCGACACGGCGAAGTTCGGGCTGCCGGAGATCACCGTCGGTCTCATCCCGGGGTTCGGCGGAACGCAGCGTCTGGCGCTGCGCGTGGGCCTCGCACGGGCGCGCGAGCTCATCTACCTCGGCACCATGATCGACGCGGACGAGGCGCTCCGCATCGGTCTCGTGTCGCGCGTCGTCCCGGCCGCGAAGCTCGCCGAGGAGGCGCTCGGGCTCGCCCGGCAGCTCGTGGCGAAGCCGCCGGTCGCGCTCCGGCAGGCCAAGCGCGCGACGGCGGCCGCGGCGGCGGCGCTCGCCGAAGGGCTGCGCTACGAGACCGACGCGTTCGCGGTCGCGTTTGCGACCGAGGACCGCGTCGAGGGCATGACGGCCTTCGTCGAGAAGCGCGCCCCCGTGTGGAAGGGGCGCTAGGCGGTGCACGTCGAGCTCACCGACACGCAGCGCGAGCTGCGCGACACGGTACGGGCGTTCGCGCAGGATCGCATCAAGCCGCTCGCCGCCGAGATCGACCGCACCGGACGCTACCCGCGCGAGAACCTGACGGGGCTGGGCGAGCTCGGCGCGCTCGGGGTCTTCGTGCCGGAGACGTATGGCGGCGCCGGGTTCGACCACGTCGCCTACGCGCTCGCCGTCGAGGAGGTCTCCGCCGCGTGCGGCGCGACCGGCGCGTGCTTCTCGGCCCACACCTCGCTCGTGTGCTGGCCGATCCTGGCGCTCGGCACCGAGGACCAGCGGCGCCGCTACCTGCCGAAGCTGGCGCGCGGCGAGTGGCTCGGGAGCTTCGCGCTCTCCGAGCCCGGCGTCGGATCGGACGCGGCGGGTCTCGCCACGACGGCGCGCCGCAGGGGCGACGGCTACGTGCTGAACGGTGCCAAGAACTTCATCACCAACGCGCCGTACGCCGGGCTCGCCATCGTCTTCGCGTCGCTCGATGCGAGCCGCGGCACCAAGGGCATCGGCGCCTTCCTCGTCGAGACCACGAGTCGGGGCTGGGAGGTCCTGCGCGTCGAGGAGAAGATGGGTCTTCACGGCGCCCACACGGCGCAGCTCGCGTTCACGGATCTCTACGTGCCCCGCGAGAACCTGCTGGGCGGCGAGGACGAGGGGTTCAAGGTCGCGATGAAGACGCTCGACGGCGGCCGCATCGGAATCGCCGCGCAGGCCGTCGGGATCGCGCGCGCGGCGTTCGAGGACGCGCTCGCCTACGCCCAGGAGCGTCGCGCCTTCGGCCAGGCGTTGGCCGAGTTCCAGGGCACGCAATGGAAGCTCTCCGACATGGCCCTCGCCGTCGAGGCGGCCCGCCTGCTCACGCTGCGCGCCGCCACCTTGAAGGACCAGGGCATCCCGTGCACGAAGGAAGCCGCGATGGCGAAGCTCTACGCGTCCGAGGCCGCGATGAACGTCGCGACCCAGGCGGTGCAGATCCACGGTGGCTACGGCTACACCCGCGAGTTCGCCGTCGAGCGCTATTTCCGCGACGCCAAGGCGACCGAGATCTACGAGGGCAGCTCCGAGATCCAGCGCCTCGTCATCGCGGGGCAAGTCCTGCGGGAGGGCGCGTGAGCGCCCTCCCTTGGGTGCGCTGCTATGAGGCGCCGAGCGAGTCCGAGGCCCACATGGTGAAGGGGTTCCTCGAGGAGCGCGGCGTCCCGTGCGTGCTGCGGGCGCTCGGTCCCACGGTCTACCCGATCCCGACGTTCGGAACCGAGGTGCTCGTCCCCGCCGACTGGGCGCGCGTCGCGGTGCAGTTCCTCCGCCGCCGGCGACGTCCGTCGCGGGGTGTGCTACGCCTGCCCCGCAAGACGAAGGTGCGCGTATGACGAAGCGCGACTGGCTCGAGCGGCGCTACCGGGAAACGCCCGAGCGACCCGTGCGGTTCTCGACCGTCTCCGACATGGAGGTGGACCCGATCTACTCCGCCGCCGACGTTTCCGCTCCCGCGCGGGACGAGTGGCCCGGCGAGTTCCCGTACACGCGCGGCGTCTATCCGAGCATGTACCGCGGCCGGCTCTGGACCATGCGGCAGTTCGCCGGCTTCGGGACGGCCGAGGACACGAACGCGCGCTTCAAGTTCCTGATGGGGCAGGGCCAGAAGGGCCTCTCCACCGCCTTCGACATGCCGACGCTCATGGGCTACGACGCCGACCACCCGCGCGCGCGCGGCGAGGTCGGTCGCGAGGGCGTCGCGGTCTCGAGCCTGGTCGACGTGCGCGCCCTCTTCGACGGCATCCGCCTGTCCGACGTCACCACGTCGATGACGGTCAACTGCACGGCGAGCGTGCTGCTCGCGATGTACGTCGCCGTCGCCGACGAGCAGGGCGTCCCGTGGACCGAGCTCGGCGGCACGATCCAGAACGACATGCTGAAGGAGTTCATCGCGCAGAAGGAATGGATCTGTCCGCCCGAGCCGTCGGTCCGGATCGTGGTGGACATGATCGAGTTCTGCGCGAAGCAGCTGCCACGCTGGCACGCCGTGTCGGTCAGCGGCTACCACATCCGCGAAGCGGGCTCGACGGCCGTGCAGGAGCTCGCCTTCACGCTTGCCGACGGCCTCGCGTACGTCGATGCGGCCGTGAAGCGTGGCCTGCACGTCGACCAGTTCGGCCCGCGGCTCTCGTTCTTCTTCAACCTCCACAACGACTTCTTCGAGGAGATCGCGAAGCTGCGCGCGGCGCGCCGCCTGTGGGCGACGCTCATGCGCGAGCGCTTCGGCGCGACCGATCCGCGCGCCATGATGCTGCGCACGCACGCGCAGACGGCGGGCTGCTCCCTCACGGCGCAGCAGCCCGTGAACAACGTCGTCCGCGTCGCGATCCAGGCGCTGGCGGGCGTGCTCGGCGGCGTGCAGTCGCTGCACACGAACTCCCTCGACGAGACGCTCGCCCTGCCGTCGGAGCAGGCGGTCATGGTCGCCGTGCGGACGCAGCAGATCCTCGCCGAGGAGAGCGGCGTCACGAACATCGTCGACCCACTCGGGGGCAGCTACGCCGTCGAGGCGCTGACCGATCGCCTCGAGCGCGAGGCGCGCGCCTACATCGAGCACATCGACGAGCTCGGCGGCATGGTGAAGGCGATCGAGCTCGGCTACCCGCAGAAGGAGATCGCCGACGCGGCCTACGTGTACCAGCAGCAGGTCGACAAGCAGGAGAAGACGGTCGTCGGCGTGAACCGCTACCAGATGCCGGAGGAACGCCAACCCGACCTGCTGCGGATCCCGCTCGAGGTCGAGACCCGGCAGGCCGAGCGCGTCCGCAAGGTGAAGCGCGAGCGGAACGGTACCGCCGCGCGCGACGCGCTCCGGCGCGTACGCGAGGCCGCCGAGTCGGGCGAGAACCTGATGCCGCCGCTCGTCGCGGCCGTGAAGGCGCTCTGCACCGTGGGCGAGATCTCCGACGTCTATCGCCAGGTCTTCGGCGAGTATCGCGACCCCGCATGGCTCTGAACCCCCGCCCGCTGCGCATCCTGATCGCGAAGCCCGGCCTCGACGGACACGACCGCGGCGCCAAGGTCATCGCCCGCGCGCTGCGCGACGCGGGGATGGAGGTCATCTACACGGGTCTGCACCAGACGCCGGAGATGGTCGCCGAAGCCGCGATCCAGGAGGACGTGGACGCCATTGGCCTCTCGCTCTTGTCGGGCGCGCACCTGACGCTCTTTCCGGCGGTGCTCGCCGAGCTCCGGCAGCGCGGCGGCGGCGACATCCCCGTCTTCGGCGGCGGCATCATTCCCGACGAGGATCGGCCCGAGCTCGAGCGGGCCGGCGTCGCGGCGATGTTCACGCCGGGTGCGAGCACGCAGGAGATCGTCGACTGGATCCGGACGACGATCCGGCCACGGGTGGCATAGGCATGGACTTCACGCTCTCGGAGCAACACCGGCTGGTCGCCGAGACGATCCGCGACTTCTGCGAGCGCGAGGTGAAGCCGGCCGCCTCCGCTTGGGATCGCGACGAGAAGTTCCCGATGGACACCGTGAAGGCGCTGGGTCGCCTCGGGTTCCTCGGCGTCGCTCTGCCCACCGACGTCGGCGGCGGCGGTGCCGACGCGCTCACGAACGCCCTCGTCGTTGAGGGCGTGGCGCGCTACGACGCCTCGCTCGGTCTCACGGTCGCCAGTCACGGCGGCCTCGCGTCGGGACACATCAACCTCTTCGCGAGCGACCACCTCCGCAAGCGCTATCTGCCCAAGCTCGCGACCGGCGAGTGGCTCGGCGCCTGGTGTCTGACCGAGCCCGGCTCCGGTAGCGACGCCGGGGGGCTCCGCACGCGCGCGGTCCGGGACGGCGACCACTGGATCCTCGACGGCTCGAAGATGTTCATCACCCAGGGCACGGTCGGCGACGTCTACGTCGTGCTGGCGTCGACCGATCCGGAGAAGGGTACGCAGGGCGTGTCGGCGTTCGTGGTCGAGCGCGGGACGCCGGGTCTCGGCAACGGCCGCAAGATCGAGAAGCTCGGCCTGCACTCGAGCGACACCGCCGAGGTCGTGCTCGAGAACGTCCGCATCCCCGCAGGCAACCTGATCGGCGAGCTGGACCAGGGCTTCAAGCAGGCCCTCCGTATCCTCGACGGCGGCCGCATCACGATGGGCGCCTGGTGCTGCGGCATCGCGCGCGGCGCGCTCGAGGAATCGATCGCCTACGCGAAGGAGCGAAAGACGTTCGGGAAGCCCATCGCGGAGCACCAGGGCGTGCAGTTCCTGCTGGCGGACATGGCGACCCGTATCGACGCCGCACGCTGCCTTCTGTACCGCGCGTGTCATTTGAAGGACGCCGGCCGGCCATTCGGCACCGAGGCGTCGATGGCGAAGCTCGCCGCCTCCGAAGCCGCCATGTGGGCGACCACCAAGGCCGTGCAGATCCACGGCGGCTACGGCTACATGCGCGACTTCCCCGTCGAGCGCTACATGCGCGACGCGAAGCTGGGCGAGATCGGAGAAGGGACGAGCGAGGTGCAGCGCATCGTGATCGCGCGGGCGCTGCTGCGGGGGGCGGGGCCGAGTCTCTGAGCCTGTCCCTTGAGTCCGCGAGGTCGGGGGGCAGCGCTTCGGCTTCGGCTTCGCCGCGCGACAATACACACACTGCATCACGGCCCGACATTTCGTCGCGCCGCTACGCAGGCGCCTCCGCGCTGCCCCCCGACCTCGCGACGCAACGCCCGACGCACGCTTCGCGCCCCTCACCCAGCAAACCGGCGACCGCGAGACGAGCTGCGCCTCACTCGGCCAGCCTGGGGGATTTTGCACGACCGTTGCGGCGAGGGGCGCGGCGCGATGGTGAGTCGCGAGGGCGGAGGCGAGGTGGAGGCGCCTGCGTAGCGGCGCGACGAAATGTAGAGCCGTGACGGTGCGCGTGAGTTGTCGCGCGGCGAAGCCGAAGCCGAAACCTCGCCTCCGCCCTCGCGGACTTGCCTATCGACCCCGCCGCGCCCCGCTCACGGGCACGGGAACGGCAACACCCCAGGATAGTCGGATTGCAGCGTCCCCTCGTCGACGCGGTCGACGACACCATCGGGGTCGGCGAACGCATCCGCCAGGTACTGCGCGGGGCTGACACCGCCGGCGAGGAGGCCGGTGTAGCGGGAGTTCGTGCGCAGCATCGTGTGGGTGGGCGTCGACGACGCCGGATAGAAGAAGTGGATGCCGTTGAGCCCGCGCGTGGTGCAGTACGCGGCACGAAGCGCGTTCGTCCACGAGGGCACGTCGGGGAAGAACGTCGTCGACACCTGGGCGTCGTCGACCTGGTTCGAGATGTTGAGGATCTGCTGCTCGGGAACCGCCTTCAGGCGCGGCGCCGTCGCCGCGTCGAGCACTGGGCCCACGGCGCAGCCGGACGCGAGACAGTAGGGCGGCTGGAGCGGGCGCGTGTCCCAGCCGAAGGGCGGAGCGGGACTCTGTGCGACGACGCCGAGGCCGCTCACGCCGAGGACCTGGCCGTTGTCGAGGCCGAGACCGGAGTCGGGTGCCGCCGTCGTGTGCGACCAGCCGAGATCGTCGAGCAGGTAGTGGTAGTTGAAGTCGACGCCGAACGCGCCGGCCGATTCGCCCGCGAAGAGGACGGTCAGGCGGTCGGGCCGGAAGCCCTCGGCGGAATCGCCGTCGATCGCCGTCCACAGCACGTCGCGCAGGTAGCGGAGCGTGCCACGCACGTTGCGCCCGCCGAAGCGGTAGACCGTGACGCCGGGGAAGGCGCTCGTGGTGCCGTTGCCGAGGTGCACGTCCTGCGTGCAGTACGGCAGGAAGGCCATCGTCCAATCGGAGAACGGATTGATGGCGGGATTCGTGTCGAGGTAGCCCTCGCTCGGCTCGCCGTCGTCGAGCGCGCTGAAGAGGTCCGCGGGGACGCTCTGGCAATCCGCCGGGAAGACGCAGACGCCGCCGCCCTGGAGATCGATCGCGACGTGCTCGAGGGGCGATCCGGTGGGCGCGAGGCGGAGCCAGAAAGCGTACGGCGAGCCGTCGCCGCAGCGCGTGCCCCACGTCGCCTCGTCGAGCACGATCTGGATCCACTGGCCGCGGGGCGGAACGGGAACAGACGCGCGCGGACCGCAGTCGAGCGAGAGCAGGCCGGAGTCCGTGTGCGCGGTAGCGGTGAGGCATCGCGCCTGCGCCGACGCGGCCGACAGGAACGCTGCGGCGTCGAGACCGATGGGCGTCGCGAGGTCGGGGCACGCGGCCGCGACGGCGCTCTCCGCATCGGCCTCCGCAGCGGTCAGCTTGTCGTCGAGTCGTCCGAGGTTGCACCGCTTGCCACGGTGCGTCCGCTCGATGCAGCCGCTCTGCTGCTTGACGGTGGCGGCGATGAGGTCGGTCGCCGCGGCGTGGGCGACGGCGAGGCAGCTCCGGGTCGCGTCGTCGGCCGCCGCGAGGACGGCGGCGTGCGGGCCGCCGAAGGTGCGCGCCGCGAGCGAGGCGTGCGCGCCGAGGCACGCCTCACGCATGCGATCGACGAGCGCCTGCTGCGTGAGCGCCGGGCCCCATCCGACGGCCTGCACCGTCGCGTCGTCGCGGCAGGTCGAGCGGATCTTGCGCTCGAGCTTGGTCGTGGCGGCGATCCGGCCGGCGTCGTTGGGCGCGCAGGTGGCGCCGGTCGCGAGGTAGCAGGTGCCTTCCCGCGCACCGAAGCGCACCAGGCAGCGTTGCAGTGCCGAGGCCGCGGCACGTTCGCACTTCTGCGCCGGGCCCGTGAGGCCGGCGTGAGCCGAGGCCGCAGCGAGGACGATGATCGCAAGCAGGAGCGAGCGCATGCGACGGGCGTACCGTGGCCGCGTCCGCAGCGTCAAGCTGATTCGTTGCGAAGAAGGTCCGCGAGGTCCGTCGTGCCCGCATCGACGCCGAGCTGCATCTGCTCCGGGATCCCCTGGGTCAACGCGAGCGGCGGACGCCGATCCGCGGGCACGCGCGCCGCACGGGGCACGACGAGCAGCGCGGCGACGTCGGGTGACAGAGGTTCTGTCCGAAGGACACGAGCAGGTCGTTGAGGCCGATCCAGTGGCGCGGCGGCAGGCGGCGGCGCAGCGCCATCTCGGTGTCCTCGGGTGTCTTCGTTCGCACGAAGCCGAGACGGTTCGAGATCCGGTGCACGTGGGTGTCGACACAGATGCCGGGCAGGCCGAAGCCGAAGGTCACGACCAGGTTCGCCGTCTTGCGCCCGACGCCGTGGAGCGAGAGGAGCGCGTCGAGATCGGACGGCACGCGGCCGTCGAAGCGCTCGAGCAGGTCGCGACACACCCGGTGCAGCACGCGCGCCTTCGTCCGGTAGAAACCGACGGGATAGATCGCCCGCTCGATCTCGGCGGTCGTACGCGCGAGGATCCCGGCCGGCGTGTCGGCGAGCGCAAAGAGGCGCGCGGTCGCCGGGCCGGTCGTCTCGTCCTTCGTGCGCAGCGAGAGCAGGCAGCCGATCAGGATCCGGAACGGATCCCGCCCGGTCGCCTGCGAGATCGCCATGAGGGCCGTGGTGTTCCACGCGGGCGCCTCGCGCTGCAGGCGGGCGACGACGCGGCCGAAGGCGGCCGGGTCCATGAGGGCGCGGCTCATGAACGGACGGCGACGCCGAGATGCCAGCCGGGAAGACGCTGCGAGTGGAGGGCGGTCAGACGGAGGCCCGACGCACCCAGCGCCGCGCGGAAGGACGGGAAGTCGAACATGGTGTCCCACGGATGGGCGGTGAACCGGCGGAGCAGCGCGGAGAGCACCGGGACGTCCGTGAAGAACTCCGACGACAGCTCCTCGAACAGGAAGTGGCCGCCCGGCTTCAGCACGCGGTGCACCTCGGCGATGGCGCGGCGCCAGTCGGGGACGTGATGGAAGATGGTGAACTCGAAGACGGCGTCGTACGTCGCGTCCGCCGCCTCGATGTGCTCGGCGTCGCCGGTCCACAGGCGGAGGTCGACGCCGCCGGCCTCGAAGTCGGCCAGGCGCTCGCGGGCGAGGGCGACCTGCTTCTCGTCGAGGTCGAAGGCGTGCATCGCCTTCGGGCGGAACCAGCTCGCGATCTCCGGCACCCCGTCGCCCTGACCGCAGCCGATCTCGAGGACCCGCTCGACCGGCGGCGCGCAGGCGGCGTCGTGCAGCCAGCCGACGGTCGAGCGCAGCGACCAGGCGCGGACCGGGTTGTTGATGAAGAACTTCTCGAACGGGTTCAGCTTCATGCCGGCGGCGTAGCATGCGCCGTCGGGTGAGGCGACGCGGCGCCGGCGAGCGTGCGACTCCGCCACAGGGCGTAGAGCACCGGATAGACGAGCAGCTCGAGCGCGAAGGAGGTGACGAGCCCGCCCACCATCGGCGCCGCGATCCGCTTCATGACGTCCGCGCCGGCGCCCACCGACCACATGATCGGCAGGAGCCCCATGAACGCCGCCGTCACCGTCATCATCTTCGGGCGCACGCGCTTCACGGCCCCGTGCACGATGGCCTCCTCGAGATCGTGTTCGGTCCGCATGGCGCCGGCACGGACGCGATCGTCGTAGGCGAGATCCAGGAAGAGGAGCATGAACACACCCGTCTCGGCGTCGAGGCCCATGAGCGCGATCATGCCGACCCAGACGGCGATCGAGGTGTTGTAGCCGAGCCACCACAGGAGCCACACCGCGCCGACCAGCGAGAACGGGACCGCCAGCAGGACGATCGCCGTCTTCACGCCCGAGCCGGTGTTGAGGTAGAGCAGGAGCGCGATCAGCACCAGCGTCACCGGCAGCACGACCTTCAGACGTTCGCGCACCCGGACCAGGTTCTCGTACTGCCCGCTCCACTGGAGCGTGTAGCCGACCGGCAGCTCGACGCGGTCGCGCACCACGCGCTTCGCCTGCTCGACGTAGCCGCCGACGTCGCGCCCGCTCATGTCGACGTACACGTAGCCGGCGAGCTGGCCGTTCTCGTTGCGGATCATCGACGGGCCCTCGGAGAGCCGGATGTCGGCGATGGCGGCCATCGGCACCTGGGCGCCCGACGGCGTGGGGACCAGGACGCGGCGGAGCTGCTGCAGGTCGTCGCGGAAGTCGCGCGCGTAGCGAACGTTGACCGTGTAGCGCTCGCGGCCCTCGATGGTGGTCGTGACCGCCTCGCCGCCGATCGCCGACATCACGATCGCCTGTGCGTCCTCGACCGAGAGGCCGTAGCGCGCGAGCGCGTCGCGCTGGAGGTCGAAGTCGAGGTAGTAGCCGCCGGCGGTCCGCTCGGCGAGGACGTTGCGGGTACCGGGCACGTCGCGCAGCACGCTCTCGAGCCGCTCGCCGAGCTGCTGGATGACGGCGAGGTCGGGCCCCAGGATCTTCACGCCGATCGGCGTCCGCACGCCCGTCGACAGCATGTCGATGCGGTTGCGGATCGGCATCGTCCAGATGTTGGGAATGCCCGGGAAGCGGAGCTTCTCGTTCATCTTGCTCTGGAGGCTCTCGAACGTCACGCCGGGGCGCCAGGCGGACTCGGGCTTCAACAGCACCGTCGTCTCGACCATGCTCAACGGCGCCGGGTCGGTGGGCGTGTTCGCGCGTCCGGCCTTGCCGAAGACGCGCTCGACCTCGGGGAACGAGCGCAGCACCCGGTCCTGGATCTGCAGGATCCGCTGCGCTTCGGTGACCGACATCCCCGGCAGCGCGGTCGGCATGTAGAGGAAGGCGCCCTCGGCGAGCGGCGGCATGAACTCGGAGCCGAGGCGCAGGAAGACGGGGATGGTCGACGCCATCAGCAGGAGCGCGCCGGCGAGCGTCGTGCGCCGGTGGCGCAGGACCCAGCGGCAGGCAGGCTCGTAGACGGCGAAGAGAACGCGGCTGATCGGGTGGCGCTCCTCGGGATAGTAGCGGCCGACCGCGACCGTGTTCGCGATCCGCGCCAGCCAGCGCGGGCGGAACTGGAACTCGTCCATGCGGGTGAAGAGCATGCGCATGGCGGGATCGAGCGTCACGGCCAGCACGGCCGCCAGCGCCATGGCGAGGTTCTTCGAGTAGGCGAGCGGCTTGAAGAGGCGGCCCTCCTGATCGACCAGCGTGAAGACCGGCAGGAACGCCACGGCGATCACGAGCAGCGCGAAGAAGACCGACGGCCCCACCTCCTTCAGCGCGCGCAGGCGCACCTCATGGAAGTCGCCCCGGCGCCCGCCTACGATCCACTCCTCGAGCCGCTTGTACGCGTTCTCGACCTCGACGATGGCGCCGTCCACCAGGACGCCGATCGAGATCGCGATCCCGGCGAGCGACATGATGTTCGAGGTGACACCCATCCAGTAGAGCGGGATGAAGGCGAGCACGACGGCGATCGGGATCGTGACGATCGGGATCAGCGCCGAGGGGATGTGCCAGAGGAAGACCAGGATCACGAGGCTCACGATCACCATCTCCTCGCGCAGCGAACGGAGCAGCGTGGCGATGGCGCGATGGATCAGGTCGGAGCGGTCGTAGGTGGTGACGATCTCGACGCCGGCGGGCAGGGTGGGTGCGAGCTCGGCCAGGCGTTCCTTCACGCGGTCGATGACGGCGAGCGCGTTCTCGCCCTGGCGCATGACGACGATGCCGCCGACGGTGTCGCCCTCGCCGTCGAGGTCGGCGACGCCGCGTCGGATGTCGGGCCCGAGGGCGACGTCGGCCACGTGCTTCACCAGGACCGGCGTCCCGGTCTTGGCGTCGGTCGCGACGACGATCCGCTCGATGTCGTCGATCGAGCGCACGTAGCCGCGGCCACGCACCATGTACTCGGTACCCGCGAACTCGAGCAGACGGCCCCCGACCTCGGCGTTGCCCTTGCGGACGGCGTCGATCACCTGCGTGAGCGGCACGTTGTAGGCGACGAGCTTCGTCGGGTCGACGTTCACCTGGTACTGCTTCACGAACCCACCGACGGCGGCGACCTCGGCGACGCCCGGCACCGACTGCAGGTGGTAGCGGAGGTACCAGTCCTGAAGGCTCCGGAGCTCCGCCAGGTCGTGGTGCCCCGAGCGGTCGACCAGAGCGTACTGGTACACCCACCCGACGCTGGTCGCGTCGGGGCCGACCTCGGTCTGCACGCCCTGCGGGAGGCGCGGCAGGATCTTCGAGAGGTACTCCAGCACGCGGGACCGCGCCCAGTAGAGGTCGGTCCCGTCCTGGAAGATGACGTAGACGTACGAGTAGCCGAAGTCCGAAAACCCGCGGATCGCCTTCACCTTTGGCGCGCCGAGGAGCGCGGTCACGATCGGGTACGTGACCTGGTCCTCGAGGATGTCGGGGCTCCGGTCCCAGCGCGAGTAGATGATGACCTGCGTGTCGGAGAGGTCGGGGATCGCGTCGAGCGGGATGGCGCGGATCGACCACCACGCGCCCACGAGCGCGAACGCGGTCGCGAGCAGGACGAGGAAGCGGTTCCTCGCCGAGAACTCGATCACCCGCTCGATCATGGCGCGGTGGGAACACGTCGCGCGGCGGTGAGCGCCGAGCGGAAGCGCGACTCGGAGTCGATGAGGAAGTTGGCGGACGTCACGACCTCCTCGCCCTCGGTGACGCCGCCCAGGACCTCGTAGTAGCCCTGCGCGTCGAGCCCGAGCTGGACGGCGCGTGGCTCGAAGGTACCCTCGCCCGAGACGACGAAGACGATCTGGCGGGTCCCCGTGTCGAGGACGGCGTCCTCGGGAACGGAGAGCCGATCGCCGAGCGGCACGTCGATCGTCATCTGGACGAACGTCTCGGGGCGCAGCTCCGCCTCCGGCGTCGCCACCAGCGCCCGCACGCGCGCCGAGCGCGTCACAGGATCGATCATGGGATCGATCGCGACGACGCGCGCCTCGTACCTGCGCCCCGGCATGGAGGGTACGGTCACGACCACCGGTTGCCCCACGCGCACGAGCCCCAGCTCGTGCTCATAGACCTGCGCGTACACCCACACGTGGGCGTTCGGGAGGAGCAGATTCGTGGGATCGCCCGCGGCGCCGCCGAGCGCCGCCAGCTGCTCCGGCGTGATGCCCTGCTGTCGGAGCTTCAGCGCCGCCGAGCGGACGACCGCGTCGGCACCCTCGTGGGCTTCGAACCACGGGCTGTCCTTGATGCCGGCCTTCGCCTTGACGGCCTCGCGGTACTCGATGATGGCCTGGTAGAGCATCGGATCGCGCGCCACCCGGCCCGAGGCGCGGATCGCGACCGCGAGCGGCCGGCGCTCGACGCGGCCGCGCGTGACGCCGATCATCTGCTGGCGCTCGCGCGTGAGCGTGAACGGCGCGTGTCCGGGAACGCCGCCCGCGGCGGGCGCCGCCTCGTCCTCGTACACGGGGATGTAGGCCATCCCCATCTCGTCGACCGCCGGCGTCGGCGAGATCACGTCCGAGCGCATCGGATGGCGGTAGCCCACGATGCGGCGGCCCTCGTCGACGCGCTCGAGCTTCATCCCGCAGATGGGACAGACGCCCGGCGCGTCGGAGACGATCTGCGGATGCATCGAGCACTGGTACTTGTGCTTCTCGGCCTGCGTCGTGGCGGTGGGACGGCGCTCGAACGAGCGGAAGTAGAGCCCGCCGGCGACGCCCGCGACCGCGAGCAGGGCGACGGCGACCGCGCGCTTACTCATGGTGGAGGCCCTCCCGATGCGGGCGCGTCTCCAGGGCGTCGGCCGGCACGTCGGTGCCGAGCGCCCGCTCGAGGTCGGCCCATGCCTTGCCGAGGTCGCTCTCGGCGTCGATGTGCTCCAGGTGGACCGATTCGATCATGCGCACGGTGTCGATCAGCGCCAGGAAATCGACGCCGCCCGTCTGGTACGCGCTCTCGGTCACGCGCAGCGCCTGCTCGGTCTGCGGGATGTGCGTGGTCGTGAAGATGTCGCGCTGCAGGCGCGCGGCGCGCACGCGCACGAGCGCCTGCTGGACGTCGCGACGGACCGCGTCGAGCACGCGGCGGCGCTCCGCCTCGGCGGTCGCGAGGCGGGCGTTGGCGGCCGACACGCCGGCGTCCACCTTGGACTTGTAGGCGAGCGGGATCGTCATCGACGCCATGGCGCCGAACCCGCTCTGGGTCCCGTTGTTGATGAAGCGGCCGACGCTCACCTCGAAGTCCGGCAGGTAGCCCTTCTCGGCGAGACGAACGCCGGTCTGCTCGCGCGCGATGGCGGCCGCCTGCGCGGCCATCTCCGGGCGGTGCGTGACCGCGACGTCGACCAGCGCGGCGAGCGGTGCCCGCACGCCGGGGAACGTCGGATCCTGCGGCGTGCCGAGCGGCTCGTCGGGCGAGCGTGACAGGAGCGCGTTCAGCTCGGCGCGCGCGCCGTCGAGCGCGAGGCCCTCGGTCGTCACGCGGTTGATGGCGTGGGTGAGCTCGACCTGCGCGCGCAGGACGTCGGGCTGTGGGACCTCGCTGAGGGCGTATTTCTGCTCGGAGAGACGGGCGTAGCGCTCGAGGAGCGCTTTCTCCCGCTCGAACACGAGGAGGCGCTGGTGGCGGAGCCAGAGGCTCCAGTATGCGCGCTTCACGTCCGCGACCACGTCGAGCTCGGTCGCGTCGGCGTCGGCGCCGACCGCGTCGGCCTCGTGGCGCGCGACCTCGCCCGCGAGCGTGCGCTTGCCGGGAAACGGGATCTTCTGGGAGAGCCGGAAGATGTTGTTGTCGGCACGGGCCACGTCGACCGACTCGGGGATGTTCCACGCCTCCCACGAGACGACCGGATCGTCGTACGCCGACGCCTGCGCGGGCACGGCGTCGGCGGCGCGCGTGCGGGCGCGCGCCGTCGCGATGCGCGGGTTGTGCTCGCGCGCGGCGGCGACGACGTCGGCGAGCACGAGCGGACGCGTGTCGTTCGCGAACGCCCCAGGCGTCGCGACGAGCAAGGACGTGAGTGTGCAAGCGAGGAGGGCGAGCGGGCGCCCCATGGTCGTCTCCTTCGTGGCCCCGCCGGAGCGGGGGCTGGGCACGCGTCCGAATGAGGACGCGTGCGGTCGCTACGAGGAGACGCGGATCAGAGTCGGAGCGAGTGGGTGCGCAGGTAGGGCGGTGGGCCCGCGCGTACGGCGGCCAGCTCGCCTCGGAAGTCCGTGACGGCGCCCGCGACGGCGGGCAGCGACGGCGACACGGTCGCGATCGGCGCGCTGGCCGGTCGCTCGAGCATGGTCGTGCCGCCGCTCGACGCGGGGTCTGCCGCGGGCGATCCCACGAAGCAGCAGCGGTTCGGGGTCAGGGGGCGCGCCGGCTTCTTCGGACAGTGGTCGGCGCAGCAGGTGACGGCGCGGAGCTGGGTCACCAGGGTCTGGGGCGCCGCGACCGTCGTGCGGGCGGTCACTCCGAGGACCAGCGCCAGAACCCACGCCGTGAGCCGTTTCCGTGACACCGACTGCCACTGTATGTCCGACCCTGCGAGGAGGCAACCATGGAGATCAACGGCATCGCACACGTCATGCTGACCGTCAGCGACTTCGCGGTCTCGAAGACCTTCTACATCGAGCTCTTGCCGTACCTCGGCCTCCGGCCGGTGTTCGACGCCGACGGCTTCCTCTACTGCGTCGGCGGGCGCACCGCGTTCGGCATCCAGCCGGCCGACGAGAAGTACAGGAAGGAGCGCTTCGTCCAGAGCCGCGTCGGCCTGCACCACGTCTGCTTCCGCGTGCGCGAGCGGTCCGACGTGGACGCGCTGCACGCGAAGCTGGTCGAGCTGGGCGCCAAGATCGTGCACCCGCCCGAGGAGGGCCAGTGGGCGCCCGGTTACTACTCGGTGCTGTTCGAGGACCCGGACGGCATCCGCCTCGAAGCGAACCACGTGCCGGGGAAGGGGCTCCTCGCCCAGCCCTGATCAGGCGAGCGCGCGCACGGCGGCGACGAGGCGATCGCCGGTCGCGATGCAGCCCGCGAGCGCGGCGGCCGTCGCGCCCGGCGCCCCGAGCACGCGGGTCGCCTCCCGCACGAAGTCGTCGGGCTTGCGCGCGAACGCCTCGACGTCGCGCAGCGCGCCCTTCTCGTTCGTGCAGTAGCGCTCGTTCACGGCGAAGAGCACCTGTACGAGGCACGCGACGGCGCGATAGAGGCAGCCGGCGACGTAGACGACGTCGCCGCGCCCGGCGGCCTTCTCGGCGCCGCGCAACGAGAAGTCGGCCTCGAAGAGAAACTTCTGCACGAGCGCTTCCTTCAGCAGCCGCGGATAGGGGCGGACCAGACGCTTCAGCTCGCCGAGGACGCCGCTCGGATCTTCGAGGGCGACGCAGCAGTCGATCTCGGCGAGGTAGATCGCCGAGACGAAGGCGTGCGGATGGCCGAGCTGATAGGCGATCTCCGGACGGCCGGCGCGGCATTCGGCGACGACGCGCCCGATGCGCGCGAGGTCTTTGAAGAGCCAATCGACGCGCGCACCGCCGATCGTGAGCCAGGCGCCGCCGTTGATCCACGGGCCCCATTCGCCGAAGCGCGTCACGGCGTCGGTCGGGTGCCGATCGTCGAGCTCGCGCGCCAGGGCATTCAGCGCGTCGCGCGACGGCGGTCGCGCGGGATCGTAGTAGAGTCCGAGGTCGTGATCCGACTCGGGCCCTGCGGCGCCTCGCGCCCGCGAGCCGCCGAGCGCGACGGCGACGACGCCGTCGACGGCGGCGAGCCGCGCGGCGATCGGTGCCACGTCGAGCGCCATGCGCGTCCTTCGCACACGAGGGCCCGGCCCCACAACGGCCGCGGGCGGCTACCAGGTCTCGATCAGCAGCGTCTGGGCGGCGTGACCGATGCGTCCGCGCTCGTCGTAGAGGACGCTCTCCGCGATGCCGACGCCATGCGGCTCGGGGAAGGTCACGGCGTCGAGGCAGACCCACTCGCCCGCGGGCAGGCGATGGAGCGTGATCGTGAGGTCCGGGTTGATGAAGCGGTAACGCGCGTACGGGAGGGCGGAGCTGACGCCGTTGCCGAAGTCGGCGACGGCGGCGACCCGCTGCAGGGGGGACGGCGCCTCGTCGGGGACGACCGGATGACGGAGGCGGATCCAGTCGCTCACCGGCCCCAGCACGTCCCACTTGCCCCGCACGAAGCGATGCTCGGTTGCCGTGTTGTGGTACCCGGGCAGCTCGCCCGTCTCGACGGCGGGCTTGATCGGCTCGGCCGCGTCGGGCCCGCGCATGGGCAACGTCACGTCGCCGCCCGCAACCTCGTCGGGCCACGGCACTTCGGCCGTCCGGATGCGGAGCAGGGTGGCGCGCGCCACCTCGTTGCCGTCGGCGAGCAGCGACGCCTCGACCCATTGCACCTTCTTCCCGGGACGGATCACCCGGGCCGTCGCCGTGAGCGGCGAGAGCGGCACGGGGCGCATCAGCTCGACGTTGAGGCGCGCCGGGTGCATCGGGCCCGGCGCCGGCATGCGCTCGGCCGTTCGCGCGAGGAGCGCGGCGACCGGCCCGCCGTGGAGCGCGTTCGGCGACCAGGGGCCGCGCGCGAGCTCGTGCGGAACGAAGCGATCGCCGTCGGGGTGGAAGAGGGCGTCGGGCATCGCCGTCGTATGCCGATCTCCGAGTCCTGTTGCCAGGCACGCGTCCGTCGCGGGATAACGCCCGCTCGGAGGAAACGACGATGGCACTTCTCGATGGACGCGTGGCGATCGTGACCGGAGCCGGCCGGGGCATCGGGCGGGAGGAAGCGCTCCTGCTCGCCCGACATGGTGCAAAGGTCGTCGTGAACGACCTCGGCGGCGGCCACGACGGCGCCGGCGCGGATGCGGGACCGGCCGCGCAGGTCGTCGCCGAGATCAAGGCCGCGGGCGGGCAGGCGGTCGCGAACACGGAGAGCGTCTCGGACTGGAAGGCCGCCGCCCGCATGGTGAAGCAGGCGATCGACACCTTCGGCGCGCTGCACGTCGTCGTCAACAACGCCGGTATCCTGCGCGATCGGATGATCTTCAACATGGACGAGAGCGACGTCGACTCGGTGCTGGGCGTCCATCTGAAGGGCACCTTCGCGCTGACGCGCCACGCCTGCGTGTACTGGCGCGAGCAGCACAAGGGCGGCAAGAACCTGCACGGCCGCGTCGTCAACACCTCGTCCGATTCGGGCCTGCTCGGCAACGCGGGGCAGACGAACTACGGCGCCGCCAAGGCCGGGATCGCGGCGCTCACCGTCATCGCGGCCAAGGAGATGGCGAAGTACGGCGTCACGGTGAACGCCGTCGCCCCCAGCGCCGTCACGCGCATGACCGTCGACGCGCTCGGTCGCGGGCATGTCGAGGACGTGCCGCAGAAGGTGATCGATGCCTCGGGACCCGCGCACGTTGCGCCGCTCGTCGCCTGGCTCGCGAGCGAGAAGGCCGGCAACGTGAACGGCGAGGTCTTCCGTGCCGGCAACGGCCAGGTGCACCTCTTCCGCGGCTGGCACACCGTCGCGAAGGTCGGCGATCGCAAGCACGCGGTGTGGGATCCCGCCGAGCTCGGCGCCGCGATGGACGCGACCTTCTTCAAGAACCCGCCGCCCAAGCAGACGATGGAAGACCTCATGAAGGAGATGGCGGCGGGGCAGAGCTGAGCCGTGCACCCGTTCATGCCGCTGCCGGCGCTCGAGCCGGACACCAAGGCCTACTGGGAGGCGTGCCGCGCGGGGCGCCTGGCGATGATGCGTTGCCAGGCGTGTCGCTGGATCATCCATCCCCCGCGGCCGGTGTGCTCGCGGTGCCGGAGCCGCGACGTGAAGCTCGAGGACCTCTCGGGTCGCGCCACGGTCGTGACCTACACGGTGAACCACCAGCGGTGGATGCCCGGCCTCGAGGTCCCGTACGTGATCGGCGTCGTCGGGCTCGCCGAGCAGCGCGGCCTGCGGCTCACCACGAACCTCGTCGAGGTCGCGCCCGAGGACGTCAAGATCGGCATGCCCGTGCGCGTGCGGTTCCGGGAGATGAGCGACGAGATCGCGCTCCCGGTCTTCGCGCCCGACGCGTCGCCGCCGCCGGCCGTCGAGCGGACGCCGGAGCGCCCGCGCGTGACCGACACCGACGTGGTGCTGGCGCATCCGCCGCGGCGGGTCGACGCGACCGAGTGGCTGGAACGCCGGGCGATCCTCTCGGGCGTGGGCCAGTCGCAGATCGGCCGGCGGCTCTTCCGCACCGACATGGACCTCACCGCCGAGGCGGCGTTGAAGGCGATCGCCGATGCGGGGCTCGCTCCGGACGACATCGACGGCATCGCCGCGTATCCCGGCGCGATGGGTGGTGCCCCGGCGGGCTTCGCTGGCCCTGGCATCGTCGAGGTGCAGGATGCCCTCGGCCTCTCGGTCAACTGGCACCTCGCGGGGGTGGAGGGACCGGCGCAGATCTCGCCCGTGATCCACGCCTCGCTGGCCGTCGCGGCGGGGCTCGCGCGCCATGTCCTCGTGTACCGTACCGTGAGCGAAGCGACGGCGGCGGCGGACACCGGGCGCCTCGGGATCGGCGCGGGCTCGCGCCACATGACCGGGTTCGGGGCCTTCCTCATCCCGTACGGCGCCATGTCGGCGGCGAACTGGATCGCCTGCATGGCGGTGCGGCACATGCACGAGTTCGGGACCCGGCGCGAGCACCTGGGCGCGATCGCGCTCGCCGCCCGCAAGCACGCCGCTCTCAATCCCGCCGCCATCTATCGCGACCCGATGACCATGGACGACTACCTCGCGGCGCGCATGGTGACGTGGCCCTTCGGCCTGTTCGACTGCGACGCGCCCTGCGACGGGTCGACGGCGGTGATCGTCTCGACCGCCGACGTGGCGCGCGACCTGCCGCGTCCGGCCGTGCGCATCAATGCGGTCGGCACCGCGATGCGGTCACGCCCGAGCTGGGATCAGTGGGAGGATCTCACCACCATGGCGTCGCGCGACGCCGCCCGCCAGCTCTGGTCGCGCACCGATCTCACGCCGAGGGACGTCGACGTAGCGCAGATCTATGACGGCTTCAGCTTCCTCACGCTGGCCTGGATCGAGGCGCTCGGGTTCTGCAAGCACGGCGAGGGCGGTCCGTTCGTTTCGGACGGCCGCCTGGAGCTCGGTGGGGCACTGCCCCTCAACACCTGGGGCGGGCAGCTCTCGGGCGGGCGCCTGCACGGCTTCGGCTTCCTCGCCGAGGCCATCCGCCAGCTCCGCGGCGAGTGCGGCGAGCGACAGGTGCGGGACTGCGAGGTGGCCGTGGTCGCGAATGGCGGAGGACCGGTCGCGGGTTGTATGCTGCTCACGCGATGATTCGGCGCGAGGTCATCATCGTGGGATCGGGGCCGGCCGGGGCGGCGACGGCGCTCGGCATCGCCGCGCGCGATCCGAAGCTCGCCACCTCCACGACGATCCTCGAGAAGGCGACGCATCCGCGCGACAAGACGTGTGCGGGCGGCGTCATCCCGAAGGCGATCACGATCCTCGAGCGTCTGGGCGTGGGACTCGACGTCCCGCAGGCGCGCGTCGATCGCGCCGGCGTCGAGACGCCGCGCTCGCACGTCGAGGTCGACGAGCACGACCTCTGCCGGGTCGTGCGGCGTCGCGAGCTCGACGCCATGCTCGCCTGGGCGGCGCGCGATCGCGGCGTCGAGCTGCGCGAGGGCGAGCGGGTGCTCGGCCTCAGGCGCGACGGCGACGGCGTGCGCGTCACGACCGACGGCGAGACCTACTGGGCGCGTGCGGTCGTGGGCGCCGACGGCGGCGGAAGCCACGTCCGCCGCGCGCTCGTTCCCGGCGACGGTGGCCTCGTCGCCCGCGCGATCATGACCGACGTCCCCGTGCGCAGCACCGGGTGGGACGGCTACGAGCGCCGCCGCTACGACTTCGACTTTCGATCCTGCCGCACGGGCCTGCGCGGCTATCGGTGGGTGTTTCCCTGCGTCATCGACGGCGTCCCGCACGCGAACGTGGGCGTTTATGCGTTGCCCCCGGTGGACGGCGAGCGAATGCAGCGAGAGCTGCGCGAAATCGTCGTGGAGATCGGCAGCCAGGCGAGAGGGTGGAAGGCCTTTCCCATCCGGGCGCTCACGCCGCGGTCGGTGGTGGCGGCGCCGCGCGCGCTCCTCGTCGGCGACGCTGCAGGCGTCGACCCGCTCATGGGCGAGGGGATCTCGTTCGCGCTCGAGTACGGCGAGCTGGCCGCGGAGGCGCTCGTGCGGGCGCATGCGACGGGCGACTGGTCGTTCGGCGGCTACGCGCGCGCCGTGCACGCCGGCCCGATCGGGAAGAAGCTTCACCGGCTCGGGCTCGGCGCGCGCCTCTTCTACGGGCGGGCGTCGAACGCGGTGTTCCGGCTGGCGGCGGCGAGCGCGCGGGCGCAGGCGATCGGCGTGCGCTGGTACAACGGCGTCGACGGGTGGGACGAGCGGAGCGCGTGGCGGGCGCTGTGGACGCTGGTCACGCGGCAGCCGGTGGGAGTCGCCTAGTGGGCGAGCGACGGGACGCACGGAAGCGGCCCGGGGCGCCGAGCGCGGGGCCGCACCTGGAGCGCCTGCTCTGGCGGGTGGGCATCGAGCACGTGGCCGGCGTCGACGAGGTGGGCATGGGCCCGCTCGCCGGACCGGTCGTCGCCGCCGCCGTCGTGTTGCCGCGCGAGGCCGTCCTCGACGGGGTCGCGGACTCGAAGCTCCTGCGGGCCGCCGAGCGGGAGCGCCTCGACGGCGAGATCCGCGTCCAGGCGATCGCGATCGGCATCGGCGTGGTGGAGTCCTCGGAAATCGATCGCGTGAACATCTACCAGGCCGCCATGCAGGCGAAGCGCGACGCCCTCGCGGCGCTCGGCCTGCGCCCGGGGTTCGTGCTCGTCGACGGCCGCGAGATCCCCGGCCTCGCCTTCCCCCAGAGCGCGTATCCCAAGGGTGACGGCTTCGTCCTCTCGATCGCCGCCGCCTCGATCGTCGCCAAGGTGCATCGGGACGCCCTCATGCGCGACCTCGACGAGGCGCATCCGGGCTACGGCTTCGGGCGCCACATGGGTTACGCGACGGCGGCACACCTGCGGGCGCTGCGCGAGCTCGGGCCGTCACCGATCCATCGCCGCTCGTTCGCACCGCTCGCGAACGAGGCCCAGCTTTCGTTGGGGGTGCTTTCCCGTTAGCCTGGCCGTGCGGGCATGGACGCTGCACTCGTACTCGATCTCTACCGGCAGATGGCTCTGTGCCGGCGCTTCGAAGAGGCCGCCGCGCGCGCCTACCAGCAGGGCAAGATCCGGGGCTTCCTGCACCTCTACATCGGGCAGGAGGCGGTCGCGGTGGGCGCCATCTCGGCCGCGGCGCCGACCGACTACATCGTCTCGACCTATCGCGAGCACGCCCACTACCTGGCGCGGACGGGCGACGCCCGGGCCGCCATGGCCGAGCTCTTCGGCAAGGCCGCCGGGTGCGTCGGCGGGCGGGGTGGCTCGATGCACCTCTTCGACGCTTCGCAGCGCTTCCTCGGGGGGTGGGCGATCGTCGGCGGCCACGTGCCCATCGCAGCCGGGGTCGCCTTCGCGTCCAAGTATCGCGGCGAGCCCGACGTCACGCTGTGCTTCTTCGGCGACGGCACCGCGAACCAGGGCGCGTTCCACGAGGGGCTCGCGCTGGCGAGCCTGTGGCGCCTTCCCGTGGTCTTCATCTGCGAGAACAACATGTACGCGATGGGCACGCCGCTCTACCGCACGCTCTCGGTGCAGGACGTCTCGGTGCGCGCCAAGGGCTATCCCATGGAGGCCGAGATTGTGAACGGCGACGACGTGCTCGAGATGCGCGAAGCGGTCCGCCACGCGCTCGACCGCGTGCGCAAGACGCACGAGCCGTTCTTCCTCGAGGCCAAGACCTACCGCTTCCGCGGCCACTCGATGTCCGATCCGGCGAAGTACCGCACGCGCGAGGAGGTCGAGGAGTGGATGCAGCGCGATCCGCTCTCGATCCTGGCGCACCGGATCGAGACCCTCGGCATCGCGACCCCCGAGCAGCTCGCGCAGATCGACACCGACATGAAGGCGGTCGTGCAGGACGCGGTCGAATTCGCGGAGAGCTCGCCCGTGCCCGCTCCCGAAACGGTGCTGGACCATGTCGAAGCCTGAGTCGCGCGTCCTCACGTTTCGCGAGGCGCTCCGCGAGGCGATGGGCGAGGAGATGGAGCGCGACCCGTCGATCGTCCTCATGGGCGAGGAGGTGGGCGAGTACAACGGCGCCTACAAGGTGTCCGAGGGCATGCTCGCCCGCTTCGGCGAGACGCGCGTGCTCGACACACCGATCGCCGAGGCGGGATTCGCGGGCGTCGGGATCGGCGCGGCCATGGTCGGGCTCCGTCCGATCGTCGAGTTCATGACCTGGAATTTCTCGCTGGTCGCCTACGACCAGCTCGTGAACAACGCGGCGAAGCTGCGCTACATGACGAACGGACAGTTCAAGCTGCCCATCGTCTTTCGCGGGCCCGGCGGCAGCGCCCACGCCCTCGGCGCCCAGCATTCGCAGGCGGTCGAGTCGCTCTACGCGCACGTCCCCGGCTTGAAGGTCGTCGTGCCGTCCACTCCGGCCGACGGCAAGGGGCTCCTCAAGTCGGCGATCCGCGACGACAACCCGGTGTGCTTCATGGAGAGCGAGACGATGTATGCCTTGAAGGGCGAGGTGCCCGACGGCGAGCACGTGATCCCGCTCGGCGTGGCCGACGTGAAGCGCGCCGGGCGCGACGCCACGCTCGTCACCTGGGGGAAGATGGTCCACGCCTCGCTCACCGCGGCCGGAACGCTCGCCGGAGACGGCGTCGAGGTCGAGGTGCTCGACCTCCGCACGATCCGACCGCTCGACACCGACGCGATCCTCGCTTCCGTGCGCCGCACGCACCGCCTCCTGATCGTCCAGGAGGGCTGGCCCTTCGCCGGGGTGGCCGCCGAGGTGATCGCCGTCGTGACCGCGGAGGCGTTCGACGAGCTCGACGCGCCGCCCGTGCGCGTGACGAACCTCGACGTGCCGATGCCGTACGCCACGAACCTGGAGCACCTCGTCGTGCCGTCGGCCGAGCGCGTCGTCGCCGCGGTGCGCACGATGCTGGGTCTCGTGGCGCCACCCGCGGCCAAGGCCGGCTGAGGAGCGCGCATGGCGACCGACGTCCTCATGCCGAAGCTCTCGGACACGATGGAAGAGGGCAAGATCCTCAAGTGGCACAAGCATCCCGGCGACGTCGTGAAGCAGGGTGACATCCTCGCCGAGGTCGAAACCGACAAGGCGAACATGGACATCGAGTCCTTCGACGAGGGCGTGGTGGCCGAGCTGCGCGTGGGCGAAGGGGAGAGTGCCCCCGTGGGCGCGGTGATCGCCGTGCTGGGAGCCGCGGGCGAGGCGGCGAAGCCGCAGGCCCCGAAGCTCGAAGTCGCGCGAGTTGCACCGTCGGCTCCGAGACCGGTGGCCGCTGCGCCGAAGGCGGCGCCGGCTCCGTCGAAGCCGGCCCCCACGCCGGCCCCGGCGCCGCCGAAGGCCGCCGCGACGCGACCCGCGGCCGTGGCGGATCGCGTGAAGGCCTCGCCGCTCGCGAAGAAGGTGGCCGCCGAACGCGGCGTCGATCTCGCGCGGGTCGCCGGAAGCGGGCCGGGCGGTCGCATCCTTCGCGAGGACATCGAGGCGGCCGGCGGCGGTCAGACGGCGGCGGCGCCCGCCGCGGCGGCGCCGACCGCGCGCCCCGCAACGGCGGCGCAGGCGGGCACACGCGTCGAGCTGTCGCGCACCCGCAAGACGACGGCGAAGCGCATGGCCGAGTCGAAGCGGGACGTGCCACACTTCTACGCGTCGGCGGACATCGACATGGACGAGGCCGTCCGCCTGCGCGAGGGGCTCGTCGCGCTCGGCGCGGAGTTCGAGGGCCTCACCGTGACGCACATCCTGGTGAAGGCGTGCGGCGTCGCGCTCGCCCGCGTGCCGGAGATGAACGCGAGCCTCGACGGCGACGGCGTCGTCCGCCACGCGCAGGCGAACGTCGGCATCGCAACGGCGACCGACGAGGGACTCCTGGTCCCCGTCGTCCACGGGTGCGACGCCGCGCCGCTCGCCGCCGTGGCCCAGGAAGCACGCGCCGTGGTCGAGCGGGCGCGCGCCGGGAAGCCCGCGGGCGAGGATCTCTCCGGGGCCACGTTCACGGTGTCGAACCTCGGCATGTTCCCGGTTTCGCACTTCGCTGCGGTGATCAACCCGCCGCAGGCCGCGATCCTCGCGGTCGGGACGATCCGCGAGGTGCCGGTCGTGCGAGCGGGCGCGGTCGTGCCGGGGCGTCTCATGACGGTGACGCTCTCGTGCGACCACCGGGTCGTGGACGGCGCGCTCGCCGGGCGTTTCCTGCGCGAGCTGAAGGCGCTTCTCGAGCAGCCGCTGGCTCTCGTCGTCTGAGCCATGGCGTCGTACGACGTGGTGGTGATCGGCGCGGGGCCGGGCGGCTACGTCGCCGCCATCCGCGTCGCGCAGCTCGGCCTGCACACGGCGGTGGTGGAAGCCGATCGCGCGGGCGGCGTGTGCGGCAACTGGGGGTGCATTCCGTCGAAGGCCATTCTCCACGACGCGGCCCTGGCGGCCGACCTGCGTGCGGCGGCGAAGCAGCAGCTCATCGCGGAGGCGCCGGCCGTCGATTTCGGACGGGTGATCGATCGCTCGCGCGGAGTCGCCGATCGCCAGGCCAAGGGCGTCGAGGCGCTCTTCAAGAAGAACAAGATCGACTTCCACCACGGTCGTGGGCGCCTGGTCCCGCACGGGGTCATGGTGGCGAAGGCCGCGGGCGGCGAGGAGCGCCTGGAGGCGCGCAACGTCATCCTCGCGACCGGGAGCGCGGAGCGCGTCTTGCCCGGGCTCACGATCGACGGCGACGTCATCTGCACGAGCCGCGAAGCGCTCGAGCGCCGGACGCTGCCGGCGTCGGTCGTCGTGATCGGCGGCGGCGCGGTCGGAGTGGAGTTCGCGTACGCCTACCGGAGCTTCGGCGCGGCAGTGACCGTGGTCGAGATGGCCGAGCAGATCCTCCCCGGCATGGACGCCGATCTCGGCAAGGAGCTGGCGCGCCAGTTCGGACGGCAGGGCATCGAGGTCCTGGTCGGGCATCGGGTCGAGAGCGTCGTGCGTTCAGGCGACGGCGCCCAGGTGACCGTGCGCGGCGGCGACGCCGGACGGACGCTCGAGGCGCACATGGTTCTCGTCGCGGTGGGTCGCGGGGCCGACCCGAGCGGCCTCGGGCTGGACGCGGCCGGCATACGGAGCGTGCGCGGGCGCGTCGAGGTCGACGGCACCATGCGGACCTCGGCCCCCGGCGTCTACGCCATCGGTGATCTCGTCGGGCCCCTGCTGCTCGCGCACGCCGCATCCGAGCAGGGCGTGATCGCCGCCGAGGCCATCGCCGGCGCCCATCCGCGCCCGTTCGATCCCGACGGCGTTCCGATGTGCGTGTACTGCGAGCCCGAGGTCGCGGCGGTGGGGCTCAGCGAGGCCGAGGCCAAGCGGCGCGGCCTCGAGGTCAAGATCGGGACGTTCCCGTTCCGTGCGCTCGGCAAGGCCATGGCCGTGGGGCACCTCGAGGGCTTCGTGAAGGTGGTGCTCGACGCTCGGTACGAGGCGGTCCTCGGCGTGCACATGATCGGGCACGGCGTAACCGAGCTCATTGCCGCCGCCGGTCTTGCACGGACGCTCGAAGCGACCGCGGACGACGTCATCGCGACCTCGCACGCCCATCCGACGCTCTCGGAGGCGCTGCGCGAGGCGACGCTTGCGGCGGTCGGGCGCGCGGTCAACATATGAGCATGGAGCGGAGGCTCGGGGTCGCGCGCGCCGGCGTGGTCGAGTACGAGCGCGCGACCGCCTGGCAGAACGCGCTGGTCGAGCGCCGGCTCGCGGGCGGCGGCGATGCGCTGCTCCTGCTCGAGCATCCGCCGGTCTACACCCTGGGGCGCGGCGGGGATCCCCGCTTTCTCGGCCTCGCGGCGACCGGACCGATCCCGGTCGTTCGCGCCGCACGCGGTGGCCAGGTTACGTATCACGGGCCCGGCCAGCTCGTGGGCTATCCGATCCTCGACCTCCGCGGCCATCGCCAGGATGTCCACTGGTACGTGCGCGAGCTCGAGCAGGTCCTGATCGACGCGCTCGCCGAGATCGGCATCGCCGCCGGTCGGGTCGACCGGCTGACGGGCGTGTGGGTCGAGGGGCGGCGGAAGATCGCGTCGATCGGCGTCGGCATCCGGCGCTGGGTCACCTGGCACGGGTTCGCCCTCAACGTCTGCGGCGATCTGGGAGCGTTCCTGGCGATCACGCCGTGCGGGATCGACGGCGTCGAGATGACGTCGGTCGCGCGCGAGGGCGGGAGCGCCGACATCGCGACGACCAGAGAGGTCGTCCTGGCGGCGTTCGTCCGGCGGTTCGGCTATGGGCGCACCCATCCGCTCGGCGAAGACGTCGCGCCCGCGGAGGCGTCGGCATGACCGGAACGAACGTCGTGCGCCGCCATCCGCCGTGGCTGAAGGTCCGCGCTCCGGGTGGCCCCGAGTTCACGCTGACGAAGGGGATCGTCAAGGACCTCGGGCTCCACACCGTCTGCGAGGAGGCCCGCTGCCCGAACATCGGCGAGTGCTGGGGCCACAAGACGGCGACCTTCATGCTCCTCGGCGACACGTGCACGCGGAACTGCAGCTTCTGCGCGGTGTCCCACGGGAAGCCCGTGACGGTCGACCCTCACGAGCCGGAGCGCGTCGGCGAGGCGGTGGCACGCCTCGGTCTCCGGCACGTGGTCGTGACGTCGGTCGATCGCGACGATCTCGCCGATGGTGGAGCTGCCCACTTCGCGGCGACGGCGTGGGCCATCCGGCGGGCCGCCCCGGAATGCCGGATCGAGGTCCTGGTTCCAGATTTCCAGGGGAGGCTCGAATCCGTGGCCGCCGTGGTGGCCTCGCCGGTCTCGATCTTCAACCACAACGTCGAGACCGTCCCGCGCCTCTACAAGCGGGTCCGACCCGGGGCCCGCTACGAACGATCGCTGGCGGTGCTGGGGGCCGCCCACGATCCCACCGGAGCGCGGCGGACCAAGGCCGGCCTCATGCTCGGGCTGGGCGAGACCCGCCAGGAGATCCTGGAAGTCCTCGCCGATCTCTGGAGGGTCGGCTGCGACATCCTGACCCTTGGTCAGTACCTGCGGCCTTCGGCCGGTCAGCTACCGGTCGAGCGCTATCTCACGCCGGCTGAATTCGACGAGCTCGGCGCCGAGGGACGTCAAATCGGCTTCCGGCATGTGGAATCGGGCCCGCTCGTGCGCAGCTCCTACCACGCATGGGCGCACGCTGAGTAAAAAACTTCAAAAAAATGCGCGTTTACGGGGCTCAAAATATTGCATGGGCGCCTGTTTTCACATACCGTGCCAGCGGCTGGAGGAGGCATGACCCATGCTTAAGCTTTACGACTATCCCGACTGCCCGTACGCGCAAAAGGTGCGGGTCGTCTTGGCGGAGAAAGAGCTCGAGTACGAGACGGCGCTGGTCGATCTGCGCAAGCAGGAGCAGCGCACTCCCGAGTTCCTCCGGTTGAACCCGCTCGGCAAGGTGCCCGTCCTCGTCGACGACGACGAGATCATCTGCGACTCCACCATCATCAACGAGTACCTCGAGGACGAGTATCCGCTCCCGCGGATGATGCCCGAGGACTCGCAGGCGCGCGCCCAGGCCCGCTGGCTCGAGGACTACTGCGACAACGAATTCGTGCCCTACACGACCCAGCTCCTCGTCCAGCTCCGCAAGCCCGAGGCCGAGCGCGATGCACAGCAGGTCGAGCAGATCCGCGAGCGGCTGCGTCGCGGCCTCTATCTGCTTCGCGACCGTCTGGACTCGAACGAGTACCTGATCGGCAACGAGTTCACGCTGGCCGACGCGGCGTGGGCGCCCCGGATGCTCGTATTGGGGCGCCTCGGCTTCGAGTTCGAACCTGCGCTGGCGCCCGTGCAGGCGTGGGTCGATCGCATCCGGACCCGTCCGAGCGTGCGCGGCCTCGGTCTCTGATCGACGCCGCGAAGTCCGCGTTGACATGACGCGGACAGGAGCGCTACTCGGAGTCACCCCATCGAGCGCCAGCACGGGTGTGCTCGCGCAGGAGGAGCCATGGCCAAGTCGTTGAAGGGATCCAAGACTCACCACAACTTGAAGGAGGCGTTCGCCGGCGAGTCGCAGGCGAACCGCCGCTATCTGTATTTCGCACGCCGCGCCGACATCGAGGGCTACCCGGACGTCGGTGGGCTGTTCCGCGACACGTCGGAGGCCGAGACCGGCCACGCGTTCGGGCATCTCGACTTCCTGAAGGAGGTCGGCGATCCGGCGACCGGCGAGCCGATCGGCGGGACGGACAAGAACCTCAAGGCCGCCATCGCCGGCGAGACCTACGAGTTCACCGAGATGTATCCGGGGTTCGCCAAGACCGCGCGCGAGGAAGGCTTCGAAGAGATCGCCGAGTGGTTCGAGACGCTTGCCAAGGCCGAGAAGTCGCATGCGGGCCGGTTCACCAAGGGCCTGCAATCGCTCGGAAGCTGAGGAATCGATCGAGGCGAGGGCGGGCCGGCGCCCGCCCTCGTGCCCCCTCGTCATGCGTGCCATCGGCCTCGAGGACATTCTCGGGCGGGAGCGTTACGGGCAGACACGCGACACGGTCCGCCGCCGAGTGATCGACCACAAGCGGACGCGGCGCGTCGCCGTCGGGGACCACGTGACCCTCGTCTTCGAGGATCGCGCCACGGTATGGTACCAGACGCAGGAGATGCTCTGGGTCGAGCACATCACGGACCTGGACGCGATCCGCGAGGAGCTGCAGGTCTACAACCAGCTGCTGCCGAGTCGCGACGAGCTGGCGGCGACGCTGCTGATCGAGATCGCCGACCAGGAGCGGATGCGCGAGCAGTTCCAGCGCCTGCTCGGGCTCGATCGCCACGTGCACCTCGAGGTCGGGGGACGGCGGATCACCGGCTCCTTCGAGGGCGGGCGGCAGACCGACGACAAGATCTCCGCCGTCCAGTACGTCCGCTTTCCGCTCGACGTGGCCGCGGGCGAGGCCCTGCGCCGGGGGTCGGAGGTCGCGATCGTGGTCGATCACCCGAACTACCGCGCGCGCACGGCGCTCCCCGAGCCGGTGCGGGCGAGCATCGTCGAGCCGTTCTTCGATCCCGCGCTCGCCGATGCGGCGCTGCGGCGCGTCCGCGACGGGAGCTGAACCGTGGCGCTCGCGGAGGTCATCCCGCTCTTTCCCCTCCCGAACATCGTCCTGTTTCCGTACATGCCGTTGCCGCTCCACATCTTCGAGCCGCGCTACCGCGACATGGTGCGGGCGGCCGTGAGCGGCCCGCGGCTGATCGGCATGGCGCTGCTGCGCGGCGATTGGGAGCGCGACTACGAGGGGCGCCCGCCGGTGTTCGCGGCCGGCACCGTCGGCCAGATGGTGCGCTGCGAGGAGCTGCCCGACGGCCGCTTCAACATCGTGCTGCTGGGGGTTCGCGAGTACGCGATCGAGCGCGAGCTGGTCCGGGCGTCGTATCGCGAGGCGGTGGTGCGGTGGCGCGAGCCCGTCGCCGAGGAGCTGCCCGGAGGGCTGCGCGGGGAGATCGTCACGCTGGTGGGGCGGTACCTCGAGCGGCTCGGCAAGACCCGCGACGCCGAGCCCGTGCCGGACCCCGCCGTCGACCACGAGACCTTCGTCAACTTCTTCGCACAGCACCTCGACGTCCCCGCTCTCGAGAAGCAGGCCATGTTGGAGGCCCCGACGTTGGGCGAGCGGGCGCGACGCCTGCGCGATATCCTGGACTTCCGGCTCCAGGAGCTGCGCGGCCACCCGG